>NZ_JBLWFH010000013.1:0-100426 GCF_050306235.1 Glaciecola sp. 1036
GTGGTGGGTCGTGCTGGATTCGAACCAGCGACCAATTGATTAAAAGTCAACTGCTCTACCAACTGAGCTAACGACCCACTCAAGTGGATTCATTGTAAGAGTATGTGAAGTGGTGGGTCGTGCTGGATTCGAACCAGCGACCAATTGATTAAAAGTCAACTGCTCTACCAACTGAGCTAACGACCCTCAAGCACTATCTCGTACAACGGGCGCATATAATACTCAAATCGGAATCTCGTGCAACCAATAAATTCGTTTTTTTTAAAATTCTTTGTTAAATGCTCGGAAACTGAACAATAAGACCCAACTGACTAGTCTAAAGATTAGTCAGTTGGTCATTTGCCATCTTGGCAGGAGTACTACTTGGGTATTCCGCAATCACTTGATCGAACAAGCTTCGCGCTTTTCTAGTATCACCATTACGCAACGCAATCATGCCCAATTTTAATATTGAGTCCGCGCGCTTTGGCGATTTAGCAAAATTATCGACTACTTGCTGAAATTGATTTGCAGCTTCTGACAATTGTTGTTTGTTGTACAACAATTGACCTAACCAATAATGCGCATTATCGGTATATTGAGACCCTGGATATTGTGACAGAAAAGATTGAAACGCAGGAATTGCTGCATCATAGTCTTTTTGTTGCAATATTAGGTTTACAGCATCTTGATATGCAGATTGCTCAGAACCTGCAGTCACAGCCACTGTGGGTTGACTTGTCTGCCCTGTGGTTGTGCTGATTTGATCAGACACTTGCTGAGATTGTTGCTGCATTGACGTTAGACTGTTTTCGAGACGTAAATATAATTCTCGTTGACGCTCTAAAATCTGTTCAAGTTGATGATTATGCAATTCGATTGAACCACGAATACTGTCTACATCATCCTGCAATAGGTCTAATTGACGCTGCATGCGCTGTTGGCTTTCAGTACGCGAATCAACAATGCGTTCTAGGACAGCTAAACGCTCTTCTAGACTCTGAGTTGCAACAAGATTTGAGGAAGTACTCGATGTTACGCTAGGGTTTGCTTGCTGAGAAACATCAACGACAGGTGCCTGAGCATAGGCACCTGTTGATATAGCAAAGACAAGCGATGCTAAAAGTTGTTTTTTCATAAATTATCTAATAATTGGTTAATCGCGATTATTAAAAACGGCTAACGATTATCGATAAACAACTTCTGCACGACGGTTTTGAGCGAAAGCGTACTCAGAAGTGCCCATTACTGCAGGTTTTTCTTCACCGAAAGAAACCACAGCAATTTGAGAACCTTTTACACCTTCGTTACGAAGGAAAGTTTCAACTGCTTTAGCACGACGCTCACCTAATGCGATGTTGTATTCAGGCGTTCCACGGCTATCAGTGTGACCGTTGATAACGATTGTCTGGTCAGCATTTTTCACTAAATATTCAGCGTGCTTTCTCAATACTGATTCAAATTCTGATTTGATAGTTGAACGATCGAAATCGAAATAAATTGTGTTTTGCGCTTCAAGCGCCGCTTTTTCTTGTGCAGCCATTTCACGTGCTTTACGCATTTGCTCAGCAGCTGCTGCTTCAGCTTGTGCTTTACGTTGTTCTTCCGCCGCTGCAGCTTGTTCTTGACGCTCGCGCTCTAGACGTTCTTGCTCAGCTTGTAGTTCTTCATCTGTTGGGCCAGATGATGTACATGCCATCAAAGCAACAGTAGGTAGCGCAACGAAAAGTGTTCTTAGTTTGTTATTAGTAAGCATGCTTAGTCCTTATTCTCAGGTATATACTTATTATAGTAAAAAAGGTGACCAACTTGGCGATTTTACCTGACCTTGAGAGGCTGGCAACAACGCCTTGAATCTCCCATCCAGTGAAACAAGTGATAACACTTGTCTACCTTCATGCAGCGTACTGTAAATAATCATACTACCGTTCGGTGCAATACTGGGCGACTCATCCAAAAACGTTTTTGTTAAAACCAACATGTTACCCGTCGATAACTGTTGTCGTGCAATATGATAATTGCCTTGCGTGCGATTGACCACAACTAAATTTTGATTATCAGGTGTAATTGACGCACCTAAATTCATTTCGCCTTCAAAAGTTAGTCTTCTCGAACGCATATTATCTAAATGTACTTGATAAATCTGCGGTTTTCCACCCCGTTCTGATGTAAATGTTAGAGATTTACTGTCAGGAGCCCAAGCTGGTTCAGTATCAATGGATCTATTTCGGGTAATTCTATCTAATTTTCGAGTTGCCAAGTCCATTACGTATACTTCTGGATTCCCATCCTTCGACAACACCATAGCAAGCTTTTGACCATCGGGTGAAAACACTGGCGAACCATTTATCCCAGGAAAATCAGTAATTAACGTACGTTCTGTGGTATAGATATCTTGAATAAATATTTGTGATCTGCTGTTTTCAAAACTCACGTAAGCCAGTTTATTTCCATCTGGAGACCATGACGGCGACATTAGTGGTTCAGGAGACGACAACAAGCGAGTTTCATTTGCGCCATCATAATCTGAGATTACTAATTCATAGGGTAACGGATTAGTTTCTCGATCTTTTACTACTATGTAGGCAATGCGAGTTAAAAATGCGCCTCGCTCACCTGTTAGGCGCTGATAAATAATATCGCTCATAATATGCGCGTATTGACGAAAATCTTCACCTTCGATGGTTTTGCTTCTATCTTCAAGGATATGATCCTTAGTTACCACTAGGCTGCCATCTACAAGCACACGTGATTCGCCACCCGTCATACGGGCTCGAAGAATATCGACTAACTGAAAATTAACTCTGTATTTGTCATCGCCCACTGACTCTATGCTGCCCAAAACAACAGTATCTATGCCTTTGTTCGCCCAGGCTTCATAGTTTACTTCTGAGTCTACTGTGGGAAACTGCGGCATCTCAGATAAAGAAATGGGGCTAAATTTACCACTTCTTCTTAAATTACTGGTGATAACTTCATCAATGTTTTCAGGCAACACTGTATTACCTGACCATTTAAATGGCACGACAGCAATTGGACGGGCGTTGTTCATGCCTTCTGTAATAACAATTTCAATTTCAGCTAATACCTTACTGGAGTAGCTAAAGACTGAAATTAAACATGTAATAATTATTAGTTTAGCGCGTTTCATCATTGTTATAATTTTACCGTTAATTTTATTGACTTCATTTCTTCGTAAACTGCTGGGTCACTCGACACCGGCATTCTTGAAGGTCTTAGCACGGCAGCCCTAGCGGCTTGGCAAAGCGCAGGATCGCCATCGTTAATGGTTACACTTAGGACAAGTCCATCAGGCGCAAGTTTCACTGTTAGCGCACATTCTCTTTCTTGCGCGCCTTTTTCAGCATAAAGATTTGAAAAAATTGTTTGATAAATCAGAGATCTATATTTATCCAATTCACTCATCACTCGTTGCTGTTGTGCCGCATTCATCGCTGCTTGTTCAGCCGCTAACTGCTCTGCCATTTCTTTTTCTAGGGCTTCTTGACGTTCTCGTTCTTCTTTCACTCTGCGTTGAAACTCAGCCTCTTCTTGACGTGCTTTTTCTAACGCTCTTTGCTCTTCTTGCTTGCGTTGAGCTTCTTCACGCTGTCTTTGCTGCTCTTCACGTTTGCGCTGTTCTTCTTGTTCTTTTTTCTTTTTCGCTTCTGCTTCTCTGCGTTTACGTTTTTCAGCTTCTTCCCGCTCACGTTTGATCTTAGCTTGACGCTCAGCTTCACGTTGCCGCGCTTGTGCTTCAGCTTGTTGTTGAGCGCGTTTTTTATCCTCTATTGCTTGTGCATCGATAAAAACTGCATTTACTGGTTCTACATTAGCGTTTGCAAACACCATCTGAGGTGAATCAAAAGAAATACCTACCACCAACGCCAATACCAACAATATATGCATGGCGATAGAGATGCCAAAGGCTTTATTTTCTTTCAAACTCTCTTTCATTGACTAACTCAGCTCGGGTCCGTCATTAAACCGACCGAAGTTGCGCCCGCTCTCTGCAAAAGAACCATCATCTCAACCACTTTTTCATAGCTAATAGCCTTATCACCATTCACCACTACTGGAGTCTGGGGATTTACCTGTAATCGGGTTCTGACCAAAGCGGCAACGTTTTCAGCGGTCATCGCTGATTCAGGATCATCACCCACGTTTAAGAAATATTGCCCCTGACTATCAATAGATACAATTAAGATGGTTTCTTGTTCTGTCTCTATGGTTTGAGCTTCTGCCTGTGGCAAATCAACTATCACGCCTTGGGTTACAGCAGTTGCGGTCGCCATAAATATAATAAGTAGCACCAACATTACATCAATGTATGGCACCACATTGATTTGGGATACAGGTTTACGACGCTTACGAATATACATATTAAGCTCGCTTGGCTACGCTTTGACGATGCAATATTGAAGAAAACTCTTCCATAAAGTTGCCATAGGCGTTTTCAATCTTTTCAACTTTCGCGCTAAACCGGTTGTAAGCAACAACAGCAGGAATGGCTGCGAACAAACCGATTGCAGTCGCAATCAAGGCTTCCGCGATGCCTGGCGCTACCATTTGTAAGGTTGCTTGTTTTACCTGACCTAAGGCTATAAAGGCATTCATTATTCCCCAAACTGTTCCTAATAGACCTATATAAGGAGAAATTGAGCCTACAGTAGCAAGAAAGGGTAAGCGTTGCTCGAGTTGATCAATTTCTCTGGACATGGCGACTCGCATCGCACGATACGAACCTTCCATTATGGCTTCAGGTGTTGCTGTAGAGGATTTGTGCAGACGCACATATTCTTTAAAACCTGTGCAGAATATTAATGAAGAACCTGTGAGATTACCTTGTTGACTGTAATCGGTATAAAGCTTGTTGAGGTCAGCGCCTGACCAAAATTCATCTTCGAATTGCTTAAACTCTTGCTCTGCTCTATTTAACGCACTGTTACGCTGAAAAATAAAAGCCCAGCTAACAATGGATGTTATTAGCAAAAGCAACATTATAAATTGAACAACTATACTGGCTTGAAGAAACAAACCTATGATTGACATATCATGTGTCACTGCGCATATCCCTCATTATAGCGTCTGGTATTTTTGCCGGTGTTTTATCAACTGTATTTACACAACCGATTTTAACCTGGGCACTTACCAAACACTGATTTTTATTGTTATAAATATTTTGTGTCATCTTAACACTTACGTTACCTATTTTAACTGGTTCACAGGTAATTCGTAAAAGATCATCCAAAACCGCACTTTGTTGAAACTTAATTTCCATGTCTTTGACGACAAAGGCGATGGAATGTTCCAATAATTCTTGTTGGCTAATTCCCATTGACCTTACCCAGTCAGTTCGCGCTCTTTCCATGAACTTTAAATAGTTTGCATGATACACAATGCCACCAGCATCTGTATCCTCAAAATACACCCTTAATTCCAGCTCAAATTTTTTCATACATTGTTGATTATTTAGAAGGTTAACTTTTACTTCAATAACTTTATTTTACAAAGGCTTTACTATGTTACAATTTGGTTACATTCGCATTAGATTTATTTATCCGAAATCGAAATTTAATTTTGTTGTTTCGATGAAAAAAAACCGTATCATACGCATCAACTTGGAGTGAGCAGATTACTTCTTGTTTTCATGGATTCCCTTCCGTTTATTTTTAGCCCGCTTTTAGCGGGCTTTTTTTTGCCTAAATCTCGCCACCACAGAATATTGGAGCCGTAGTTCATTTTATAATGGAGCCGTAGTTCATTCTCACCATTCCCGCAGTTGTAAACCGCCATTTAGAGTAAAAAGGTGAGAATGAACTACGGCTCCATTATAAAATGAACTACGGCTCCATTATAGAATGAACTACGGCTCCATTGTTTTTCTATTATTTCAATTCAAAACCGAGGTGGGTGTATGCCCTGTCGGTTGCGACTCTTCCTCGTGGGGTGCGCTGCAAAAAACCTTGCTGAATTAAATAAGGCTCAATAACATCTTCAATGGTTTCTTTCTCCTCACCAATAGCCGCAGCCACATTCTCTAATCCAACAGGTCCGCCAGCAAATTTATCAATGATGGTAGAAAGTAGCTTTCTGTCCATAAAATCAAAACCTTCAGCATCTACATCTAGCATATTGAGTGCTAATGCTGCTACTTCTTGAGTGATCACTCCATCTGATTTGACTTCTGCATAGTCACGTACTCGGCGTAAAAGCCGATTAGCAATTCGGGGCGTACCGCGTGATCTGCGGGCAATTTCTACAGCCCCATCTTTTTGCATCTGCATGTTCAAATACCCAGAACTACGTTGCACTATGTCAGTTAAATCTTTTAAGTTATAAAACTCTAATCGCTGAACTATGCCGAATCTGTCTCTTAACGGTGAGGTTAAACTGCCTGCGCGCGTAGTAGCACCAATCAAAGTAAAAGGTGGTAAATCAAGCTTTATCGAACGTGCTGCCGGCCCTTCCCCTATCATAATGTCGAGCTGATAGTCTTCCATTGCAGGATATAGAACTTCTTCCACCACTGGGCTTAAACGATGAATTTCGTCTATGAATAAAACGTCATGTTCTTCTAAATTAGTCAATAAAGCAGCTAAATCCCCTGCTTTTTCTAATACTGGACCCGAAGTGGTTTTAATATTCACACCCATTTCATTAGCGACAATATTCGCTAGGGTTGTTTTGCCCAGACCAGGAGGACCGAAAATAAGCAGATGATCCAAGGCATCTTGTCGATTTCTTGCAGCTTGAATAAATATTTCCATTTGCTGACAAACATGATCTTGCCCTGCGTAATCAGCCAGTAGCTTAGGGCGTATGGCTCTATCAATTTGTTCATCTTCCGAACTTGCGTCAGCCGCAATTAATCGGTCTGCTTCAATCATATTCTATTCTCTAAACCATGGATTTCAGTGAGTCACGAATCAAAGATTCACTGGTCGCATCTTCTGTGTATACTTGTTTAACTGCTTTTTCTGCAGCCGGTCGCTTATATCCTAACGCGATTAATGCACTTATGGCTTCTTCTTTTGCTGAAATTGCAGGAGATACAATGGCTGATGACTCAGTAAGTTTCGCTGCTGGTATTTTGGAAGCAGTGGAAACTTCATCAATACTAGCGACTTTATCTTTTAATTCTACGACTAAACGTTCAGCGGTTTTTTTCCCAACACCAGGCATTTTAACCAATGAGGTGATATCTTCATGAATAACAGCATCGATAAACTGGTTAGCCGACATTCCAGATAAAATTGTGCAAGCTAACTTAGGCCCAACACCGTTTGCTTTTATTAAGACACGAAAAAGAGCTCTTTCGAATTTATCAACAAAACCAAATAAAAGTTGTGCATCTTCTCGAACTACAAAGTGAGTATACAAAGTAGTGATCGCGTTTACTTCAGGCAATTGATAAAAGCTAGTCATAGGCAGTTGAACCTCATAGCCAACGCCGTTTACGTCGATTAAAATATCAGGAGGCGTTTTTTCTAGTAAAGTGCCAGTTAAGCGTCCAATCATACTATTCTTCTTATTGTTGTCTTATTAATGCTTCATCAAGCTATTGAATTCTGCGCCTGACGGTTTTTTTCGCTTGTCCCGACAGCCTAATTAAGCTTTGTTCAGTATGCAAGTGACAAAGTGCTACCGCCAACGCATCGGCTGCATCCGCTTGCGGCTTTTTTGATAACTTTAATAAGTAGCTTACCATGTGCTGCACTTGATTTTTCTCGGCGCTTCCTTTGCCCACCACCGCTTGTTTTATTTGCCGCGCAGAATATTCAAACACGGGTAATTGT
This sequence comes from Glaciecola sp. 1036, assembly GCF_050306235.1. Lineage (NCBI taxonomy): Bacteria > Pseudomonadati > Pseudomonadota > Gammaproteobacteria > Alteromonadales > Alteromonadaceae > Glaciecola > Glaciecola sp. 1036. Next base: position 7,779 of record NZ_JBLWFH010000013.1, read on the forward strand.
GCATTCGTAGCCGCCACTATAGCTGCACCTCTCGCCTGTCCTAGCTTTAGTGCAGAGTCTGGGTTTTTGGCCATAAACACCTGTTCGATGGCAAAATGTGTCGGTGTATATTGGCGAATAATTTCGCTCACTCCGGTAAACACATTATCCAACCTTTTTGCTAACACGTCATCCTGAACTCTGATACAGCCGCTACCGAGATACTCAGTTTTGTTATTCACCACTTTAACCACACCAAAACCTGTGGTGCGAGAACCTGGATCTATGCCTAATATAATTTTCATAGGACCTCTGGCACGAACTGGGCAATAGCATCAGCGTTGGTCTTTGACCAAGCTAACGCAATAGCTTCTGCCTTTGCTAACCATTGAAAAGAAAGATGCTCTGTTAACCTTAACTGATTCGTCTGATCAATGCATAAACAAAAAACATGTTCTGTGTTGAATTTAGTTCCCTTAGGATATCTATTTAACCAAAGTTCTCGAATAGCATAGCGATTCACTTGATCACAATCTTGAATTAAACCGCTTTCCATGGATAACGCTATTCCAGTCTCTTCTGCAACTTCTCTATAAGCGGTTTGAATTGGCAATTCTCCAGGCTCTAAGGTACCTGTAACAGATTGCCAAAACTCAGGGTCATCTTGGCGTTGCAACATAAGTACCCGACCCTGTAGGCTATAAATCACCACTAATACAGATTCGGGCCTTTTTAAATCCATTAATGGCTAGTCTTTTTTCGCCACTGACTGAATAGCTAATTCAGCTAATTGTTGAGGGTTAGCATTACCGGGCGCTCCCGTTAACGGACAAGCAGCAGTGGTAGTTTTCGGGAATGCCATTACATCACGTATAGAGTCAGCACCTAGCATGAGCATGACTAATCGATCTAAGCCAAACGCTAAACCTGCATGTGGAGGAGCACCGTAACGCAGCGCTTCGAGTAAGAAACCGAATTTTTCTTGCGCTTCTTCAGCAGAAATACCTAACAATTCAAAGACTGTAGACTGCATTGCACTGTCGTGAATACGTACAGAACCACCGCCTAACTCAACGCCATTTAACACCATATCGTAGGCGTTTGATAAAGCCGTTTCAGGAGATGCTTTTAATGCTTCAGCATCATTGTCCCTTGGCGCAGTAAATGGATGGTGAAGCGCGTATAACTCACCATCAACACTTTCAAACATTGGAAAATCAACTACCCACAAAGGTTTCCAGCAATCTTCTACTAACTCTAAATCCACGCCAAGTTTTAGTCTTAACGCACCTAGAGCTTCGGTAACCACTGTATATTGGCCTGCGCCAAACAGTAAGATATCACCGCTTTGAGCCCCTGTAGTGTCTAGCAATGCTGAGATAGCAGCTTCATCAAAGAATTTCAAAATTGGCGATTGTAGACCGTCAACGCCCGCTGATATATCATTCACCTTAACCCACGCCAAGCCCTTAGCACCGTAGATGCCAACAAACTCTGCATATTGGTCAATCTGTTTACGCGATAAACTAGCGCCATTTGGCACTCTAATGGTAGCTACTCGACCTTTAGGATCATTTGCAGGGCCGCTAAACACTTTAAAATCAATATCTTTTACCACATCTGCCACATCCACAATCTCAAGTGGGTTGCGCAAATCTGGTTTATCACTACCAAAACGACGCATAGCTTCCGCATAGCTCATACGCGGGAATTCACCTAAATCAACATTTAGCAGTTGTTTGAAAATATGAGTAATCAGCCCTTGTGTAATTTCCATTACGCCATCAGCATCTAAGAAACTAGTTTCGATATCTATTTGGGTAAATTCAGGCTGACGATCGGCACGTAAATCTTCGTCTCTAAAACATTTTACGATTTGATAGTATCTGTCCATGCCGCTCATCATCAGCAACTGTTTGAACAATTGCGGTGATTGAGGAAGCGCAAAAAATTCACCTTTATGGGTACGGCTAGGTACCAGATAATCGCGAGCACCTTCCGGTGTGGCTGCCGTTAGAATTGGGGTTTCAATGTCTAAGAATTCATTTTCTTCAAGATAACGACGCACCGCGGCTGTTACTTTTGAACGAAACACCAGTCGTTGAGTCATCAAAGGACGACGCAAATCAAGGTAACGATATTTAAGACGTTGTTCTTCTGAGTTTTCCTGATTCCAGTCTAAAGGTAACGCTGGGGCACGGTTAATAATCGTCAATTCAGTGGCGAGTAGTTCAATACCGCCAGTTGTCATATCTTTATTGACTTGGCTTTCAGGACGCGCGCGCACTACGCCTTTAACTTCTACACAAAACTCTGCTCTTAATTGATTAGCAGGCTCAAATGCTTGACCAGCATCAGGCTCTACAACCACTTGCAAAATGCCTTCTCTATCGCGCAAATCGATGAAAATCAAACCACCTAAATCTCGGCGTTTATGTACCCAACCTTTAAGTGTTACTTCTTGATCTATGTATTTTTCGTCTAATCGACCGCAATATTCAGTGCGCATTCAAAAACCTTTTTTATTGTTAATAATCTGCTATATCAAAAGCGAGGCCGTATTATAGACTAACAGGCGAGGTGCAGAAAGGCTGAGGACGATTTTTTATTAGAAAATTTAGTCGTGTATAAAATACACTAAATGCTGAATATCTAACTTGATCCCAAAGCTTTCACCGACTTGGCAATTATGATGACTTGGCGTCAAACAAGACAGCAAGGTATCCTGAAATTTTAATTTATACATGATATGAGCACCGCGGAACTGCTTGTCCACCACAAACGCTGTTTTATCGCTAGATTCATCTAATAAAATATCATCCGGACGCACTAATATTGACACTTTTTGCTTCAGCGCCACGGGTTTACTGGCGTATTGATTTAGCCGCCCTAACACAGTATCAATGGCAATTTGGCCGGTGATTTCATTGTTTTGAACGACCTCGCCAAGAATTAAACAACCTTCCCCGATAAAAGAAGCAACTTCTAACGAAGCTGGTTGATGATAAAGTTTGTAAGCGGTATCCCATTGCTGGCAGCGCAGTTTGTCAAAAACAGCAATTTTGTCCGCCAGTGCAAACGCTTCATGTTGGTCATGAGTCACAACCAATGCCGTGATGTTCAATGACTTTAACAGCTTTCGTAAATCACTAGCGAGTTGCTCTCGTAATTCAGGATCTAAACTTGAAAAGGGTTCATCCATTAACATTAGTTGTGGTTGCGGAGCAATAGCTCGGGCAATGGCTACCCTTTGTTGCTGACCTCCCGAAAGTTCAAATGGATATCGAGAGGCAAATTCAGACAGTCCAACTAGCTGCAAAACTTCATCTATACGCTGCGCTTTTTGCTGCGCTGTAAACTTATGCAAACCATAAGCTATATTGTCTTTCACTGTCATATGAGGAAACAAACATAAATCTTGAAACACCATGCCGACTTGACGATTTTCTACAGAAACATGCTTTTTACCATCACTGACGACTGTCTGATTGATTGATATCCTGCCTGAACTTGGTGTTAACAACCCACTAATAGCGCGAAGAAAACTCGATTTGCCACTACCTGAAGGTCCAAGAATGCAACCAATTTCTCCTTTTTGTAAATGTAATTTATCAACTTCCAATACAAGGTTGTTGTTATATTCTAAGGTAATCCCTTGAATATCTAACATTATTTACTACTCCTTTGTAATTGATAAATAAGTAAACAAACAGGCAAAAGCCCCACTAATACTATCGCCAACGCAGGCAAAGCGGCATCAATTAAGCGTTCATCAGTTGCTAATTCATATGCGCGTACCGCTAAGGTATTAAAATTAAAGGGTCGTAACACTAGGGTCGCTGGCAATTCTTTTAGTACATCAACAAAGACTAATAACATAGCACTTAACAAACTGGCCCTGAGTAAAGGGAAATGAATACCCGTAAAAAGACGCCAGCGAGATGGGTTGAGAGAAAGAGCAGCTTCATCCATTTGCTTGGATACTCGCGCGAGACCAGTTTCGGTGTTTTGTAAGGCTACGGATAAATAGCGAACCGAATAGGCAAAGACTAATATGCCAACGCCACCAGACAACACAAGCCCAGGCGTATAATCAAATAAATATCTGGTAGCATAGTTTAATTGGCGATCAAATGTACCCGCTACCACTATTACGCCGACCGCTATGACTATACCCGGTAGTGCATAGCCTAAACACAGAATTTGATTCAATTTGTGCCAAACCTGAGATCTATTTTGGCGCGCCAGACTAGAATAAAACACAGCCAAAACAACCAACAAACTGGCGCTGAGAAAGGCCACTAAAAAGGTATTCTTAATTAGCTCTACAAAACCTTGGGTGTTTATCTCAGCTACGAAAAACGCCCACCAACCTAATTGGAAAAGCGGAATATAAAAGGCAACAAGAGGAATCAGTAAACAAAATATAAATGCACACACGCGTTTAACTACACTTAGTGACCTAAGTTGTGTCGTCATAGATTGGTTAGTGACATAGCGCCTTCCGTCTTTTCTGGCATATTTTTCAAGCACTAATACCAAAAAAACGAACACACAGAGTAAGCTAGACAACTGCGATGCTACATTGCGATTTCCCATGCCAAACCAAGTACGATAAATACCTGTACTAAAGGTGTTAACTCCAAAATATGCCACAGTGCCATAATCGGCTAGCGCTTCCATCATGACTAGGGCGGCACCCGTTAGTATGGCGGGTCTGGCAAGGGGTAATTCCACAAAGATAAAATGTCGAAATGACGAAACACCTGCAAGTTTTGATACCTCGCGTAAAGAAGGATGTTGCTGTTGAAAAGCTGCTCGGGCAAGTATAAACACGTAAGGGTATAAGACCAATGACAGCATACAAATGGCACCGAACAAGTGGCGAATATTCGGCAAAATACGCGTTTGTTCAGATTGACCAAAGAATTCTCGTAAAAATTGATGAATAACGCTTGAGTGCTCAAACATACCAGTATAGGTATAAGCAATAATGTAGGCTGGCATCGCAAGTGGTAACAACAAAGATATTTGCAAAAATAGCTGAGCAGGCAATTTGTATCGAGTAATCAAATAAGCAGTACTTGTGCCCAATAAAATTGCGCCAATAGCGCTACACATAGCTAACACAATACTGTTAATGACATAATCAGTAAAAACAGTATCCAACAAATGTTGCCAAGTTTGAGTATCTGGAGTGAAGATACTGCTGGCAATAGTTATTAGCGGTAATAGTAAAACGCTGGCGATAAAAATTGCCAGCGTTTTTGAGGTTGAAAATTTTGTCATCAATGGATCTCGCGATCACATCTACATGCTACTGCCACCCTGCCTTGTCCATAATTTTTAAAGCGTCGCCGTTAAGTTTGCCCATTTGATTGAAATCGACTTGTTGGCTGTCGAATGCGCCAAACCCTTGTAAAATGTTACTCCATTGAACCCCTTCAATAACTGGGTATTCCTGATTCACTTCAGAGTACCATTGCTGTTGTTCCTTTTGTAACATAAAGGCGATCAACTTTTGCGCATTTTCTATATTTTTTGCATATTTGGCGAGTGCTACACCTGAAATATTCACATGAGTCCCACCAGCATCTTTTGATGTCCATATCACGGCTACTTGGTCAGCAATTTGTCTTTCATTGGCGTCGTTAGACGCTAACATGCCACCTAAATAGTAGGTATTAGCTATGGCAAACCGACACTCACCTGCGACCATGGCTTTAATTTGGTCCCGGTCACCGCCCTTAGGCGTTCTTGCCATATTATCTACAATTCCATCAACCCAAGTCGAAGTCGCTTTTACTCCCTTATCTAAAATCATTGACGCCACTAGTGACTGATTATAAATGTTGTTGGAAGACCGGACACAAATCTGATCGTTAAATTCCGGTGATGCCAAGTCTGTCATCGATGCAGGTAATTTACCTTGGTCATCCTTTTTATACATTATCGTTCGAGCTCGCTTGGTCAATGCCATCCAATGTTCTTCAGGATCATAAAACCCCTCAGGTAAGGCCGTCATATCTATATTCATGGCCTGAGTTATACCCATTTCTTTGGCGCGATATAAACGACCAGCATCAGCCATAATCAATAAATCAACAGGAGAAAATTCGCCTTCTGATTTCGCTCTTTGAATCAATGCATCTGCACTACCGGTCACTAAATTCACTTGAATGCCGGTTTCTTGGCGAAATTGATCAAGTAATGGTTTAATTAGCGCCTCTTTGCGGCCTGAATATATGTTAAGCTCACTGGCGAAACCGGTTGAGACAAAAGCGACTATACTAATAAAAATAAACGTTTTAATAATACACCTCTAAGCGTTAACAGTAGGGTTAATAAAGCTGTTGTTTGACATCTGTGATCTGATGCTAAATGATAATACGTCTCAATAGCAAAAAAAGATTTAGCCTAAAATGTAATTTTTTGGCATTTTAATTGAATAAAAATACAAAAGGAGTCGATAAATGTCTAACTCACGATTAGTCTATTCCACTGATGGAGGAAAAATTTCTGCCCCAGTTGAGCAGAAAGATGTTCCTCAAGGAGATGGAATAGTGAGAATTCATCGTGTGACTAAAGGGAAAAAAGGCAAAGGCGTAAGTTTAATTACAGGTTTAGGATTGGATAAAACTGAGTTAAAGACCTTTTGCTCTGCACTAAAGAAACAATGCGGTTGCGGCGGTGCGGTTAAAGATTTTGATATTGAAATTCAAGGCGATGTACGAGAAAAACTCAAGCAAATTCTTGAATCAAAAGGCTATAAAGTAAAATTAGCCGGTGGATAATTAATCAACATACGGAATTAAAATGCACAGACTTGCTATTTCAGATTTACATATATTATTAGTTGAGCCTTCAGACACACAGGCAAAAATTATTAGTAACCTGCTTCAAGAAGCAGACGTAAATAGTGTGGATATCGTCAAAAGTGTGACGCAGGCCAAACATGAAATGAGCAAGCACAATGTAGATGTGGTTGTAAGTTCTATGTATTTGGCAGATGGCACAGGCTTAGACATCTTGCAGCATTTAAAAGAGAATGAATTGACGAGTAACGTGCCCTTCATGTTAGTTTCCAGCGAAACCAGCGTCTCTAAATTAGAAGGTTTCAAACAATCTGGTGTAGCTGCTATTCTACCCAAACCATTTAAACCATTACATTTAGAGCGTGGTTTAAACGCAAGTTTACAACTTATGAACACCGAAGAATTAGACTTGCAATCATTTGATATTGCAGATGTCAGAGTGCTTCTAGTCGACGATAGTCGCTTAGCTCGCAACCATATAAAACGCGTGCTCGAAAACATGGGCGTTACTCGCATTATTGAAGCGGAAAATGGCGCCCATGCACTGACTTGTCTAAAAGACTACACCTTCGATCTTGTGGTCACCGATTACAATATGCCAGAAATGGATGGCCGAGAACTTTCGGAATTTATTCGTTTTAATCCTGAAACAACCCATATACCCATCATTATGGTAACGTCAGAAAATTCAAAAAGCGCGCACATGACCAATATTCAACAAACAGGGGTAAATGCACTCTGTGACAAACCTTTTGAATCTGATGAAGTGCGAACCATTTTAGCGCGGCTACTAGATTCACATTGATATTTTAACCATGTTTGACCAAAAACATTTGTTGACAGTTTAAAGACTGTTTCTAAAATTCATTTAAGGTCAGTAAAAACACATCATAGGAAAACTAAGTTGGCAAACGAGGAATTATTGAAACTCCGCGATGCAATTAGCTCCTTAGACAAAGATTTATTGGGCATTATTGCCCAGCGTCAAAAGCTAACACAGCAGGTTGCTGAGACCAAAATAAAACATCAGATCCAAGTAAGAGACCAAGCGCGAGAAGAACAGTTGCTAATTCGCTTGATTAAACAAGGGCACGAATATGGTCTAGATCCGCATTTCGTGACTAAACTCTTCCACGTAATCATTGAAGATTCTGTATTAAACCAACAATCACTGCTTGCGCAACATGCCAATCCTGATGCAACTTTAGAAATAAACCGAGTCGCATTTTTAGGTGAAAAAGGGTCCTATAGTAATCTGGCCACTAAGAAGTATTTTTCCCGCCGCAGCGGCGAATTGGTGGAGATTGGCTGCAAGAGTTTTGGCGAAATCATTCAAAAAGTTGAAACTAATGCTGCTGACTATGCCGTATTGCCAATTGAAAATACGTCCTCCGGTAGTATCAATGAAGTCTATGACCAGTTGCAACACACGCGATTAAGTATTGTTGGTGAACTGACTCACGAAATTAATCATGCTTTGTTAGTCTACGATCCCGCTAATGTAGGCAAAATTAAAACCTTGTATGCACATCCTCAAGTGTTTGCGCAATGTTCACACTTTTTAGCAGAGTTGGGCAATGTTGAAGTAGTACCCTGTGATAGTACCTCTGCAGCCATGCAAAAGGTACAAGATTTAAAATCTAATGAAGTCGCCGCTATGGGCTCTGAAGCTGGCGGAAGACTGTACGAGTTAAGTGCAATTAAGTCTAATTTAGCCAATCAAAAAGAAAACTACAGTAGATTTATTGTAGTTGCTCGCAAACCTATTAATGTTCCTTTGCAAGTTCCGGCTAAAACCACTGTTATAATGTCAACAGTGCAAGCGCCTGGAGCTTTGGTCGATGCTTTGTTGGTTTTCAAAGAATATAACATCGCTATGACCAAACTAGAATCGCGCCCTATCGATGGTAATCCATGGGAAGAAATGTTTTATATAGATATGCGTGGAAATATTGAGGATGGACCGGTTCAACAAGCCATCAATAAATTGAGATCTACGACTAAATATTTCAAAGTGTTGGGATGTTATCCCGTAGAAGAGGTAACACCAACCAGAATTGCAGCAGCCTCAGCATTAGCTGAATAAGCATACAAAAACAGCGACCATTGGGTCGCTGTTTTTTAATTTCATTTTTGTCTTAATAAGTGACTATCATCGGCCTTCAAAAGCATTTTCTTACTATCCACAAGACATTGCTGAGCATAATCGCCAAACCATTCCGACACCTCGTTGAATGCACTTATGAATCCGGCTTTATCGTTATTTTTAAGTAATTCTAAAGCCCCTTGGAATCGACTAACAAAGTTCTCCAACAACGCAAAGTTCTTAGCATCCTGAAAAATAATATCCGCATATAACTCAGGCGCTTGGGCAAATAATCTTCCCACCATCGCCAATTCTAATCGGTAGATGGGTGAACTAAAGGCTATTAGTTCTTTTAGATCAGGATTTTCTTGTTGTAAATGTAAGCCATAAACAAAACTTGAGAAGTGACGCATGACCTGAATGATACTCATGGCTTTATCATGTTGCTCAGCAGTACTCTGATAAATAGCGGCGCCCCATAATTCCATTTGCGCAATTAGCCACTCGTAGGATTCACTTTGTTGTCCATGACAAACAACTACCACCTGTCTAATCATGCCTGGTGCATCCGGACCAAACATCGGATGCAATCCAACCACAGGACCTGAATGCTGGTTTAACATGGCGGTAAGAGGTTTTTGTTTGATACTGGTAACGTCTGCCAATATGCAATCTGCTGGTAACGTCGGCAATGAATGAATAACATCTATTGTCTTGTTTATTGGCACTGCCACTATCACCAGTTGCGCTTTAGATAGAGTTTGATCAGCCTGAGACCAGTCATCTTTATCGATGATATCAACTTGATAACCCGTTTGGCTGAACAATTTTACAAACAAAGAACCCAAAGCACCTCGTCCACCAATCACGACTACGTTATCAACGGCTCCTTTTACTTTGGCATAACTTGCATGTTGAGAGTGATAGGACTCTCTAAACATTCGGCGCAAAATGTCTTCGACTAAATCGGGGTTTACCCCCGCATCTTCAGCTTGAGCTCGACGAGCTTCGATGAGAGATTTTTCACGTTCAGGCACATACACAGGCATAGCATGCTGGCTCTTAAGTGCCCCTACTTTGGTTGTGATAGCTGTTCTTCGTTTGAGTAAACGAACTAACTCTGCATCAACCTCATCAATTTGATCGCGCAACTCACCGAGCGCTTTTGATAATTCTTCAGAAGACATTAACTTGCTAACTGTCTTTTTTGTTGACGCATAGGCAGTACAGTGATCAGTTTTTCTCTTGCTTGGTAAATGACCTTTTCGGTTTGTTCCCAACTGATGCAACCATCAGTAATAGAAACACCATATTCCAACTCTTCTAAGGTTTTACCTTTGGTTGGCTGATTTCCTGCGTTCAAATGACTTTCCAACATAATCCCTATAATGGATTTGTTGCCTTCAAGAATTTGGTTTACCACATTTTCAGCAACTAGAGGTTGACGTCTATAGTCTTTTGCTGAATTTGCATGGCTACAATCAACTACCAAACTTGAGGTAACATTGGCCGCCATTAGCTCTTCTTCACAATCAGCTACAGCAACTGAATCGTAGTTCGGCTGCTTGCCACCGCGCAGAATAATATGCCCGTCTGGATTGCCTTCAGTTTTGATGATACTCACTTGACCTTGTTTATTGATACCCATAAAACTGTGACCAGATGCGGCAGATTTAAGAGCATTAATCGCAATATCTAAAGAGCCATCTGTACCATTTTTAAAACCTACTGGCATAGATAGGCCTGATGCCATTTCACGGTGAGTTTGTGATTCAGAGGTACGAGCACCAATTGCAGACCAACTGAAGAATTCAGCTAAATATTGCGGGCTGATAGGATCTAAAGCTTCAGTCGCTACTGGTAGCTCCAGTTCAGCTAAGAAATTGAGTAATTCCCGAGCTTTTCTTAATCCAGTTTCTATATCAAATGAATCGTCTAAATGAGGATCGTTGATAAGCCCTTTCCAACCCGTAGTTGTTCTAGGTTTTTCAAAATACACACGCATTACTATATACAAGGTATCCTTGCATGACTCGTGAAGATCTTTTAAGCGAATGGCGTATTCTTTTGCAGCTTGAACATCGTGTATGGAACAAGGCCCACACACCAACAACAACCGGTGATCTTTACCATGGATAATATCGGAAATTATTCCTCTAGCAGATTCAACAAATTTAGTCGCTTTCTCACTAATTGGCATTTCCGCAGATAAAGCTTCAGGTGAAATTAAAACTTTTTCACCGCTTACATGTAAATTGTTAACACTATCTTTTTGCATTGTCTCTAACACTAATACGTCCAATGTCTAAAATACATTGGAAGATGAAAAAAATGAGACCTTATTATTGACTCGAATATATTTTCGAGCTTCTGTCGATAGTTATTGGATCCCTACTTAATTTTTATTATCGCGAGTATGCTCGCGTTAGATAGCGTTTTAACAAAACCCGCATGTAAACACAACGGATAATATAAAAAAAGGCGCAAATCGCGCCTTTTGTCTCATATTTTAAATTAGGTTATCCCGCTGCCGGATACATATAATTTGCTTGAATACCCAGAGGAATCCCCAAATTCCAATAAATCAAAAGGAAGATACTCCAAGCAATCAAGATAGTAATACTGAATGGCAACATTAATGATAGTAAGGTACCGATTCCAGTGGATTTTACATAGCGCTGGCAGTAAACAACCACTAATGGAAAATATGGCATTAAAGGAGTAATTATATTCGATGACGAATCTCCAATGCGATAAGCAATTTGTGTTAAATCTGGAGAAATTCCTAATTGCATTAGCATAGGTACGAAGATTGGTCCTAATAGCGCCCATTTTGCTGAGCTTGAACCTACGAACAAGTTCACAAAAGCGGTTAAAAATATAATACCTACAATGGTTATCATGCTAGGTAATTGCATTGATTTAAGTAATTGAGCGCCTTCGATTGCTAAAAGAGCACCAAGGTTTGATTTGTTAAATGCGTAGATGAAAAGCGCACAGAAAAAAGCCATCACCACGTAATAGCTCATCCCTTGCATGGCTTTGGTCATGCTATCTATCATATCTTTAGTTGTTTTGTAGGTGCCTGATACATAACCAAAAACAACACCCGGGAAAATAAAGAGCAAAAATATGATAGGAACGATAGATTGCATAATAGGCGCATTGAAGGTAGTTAATTCACCTTGCGCGTCTCTCATGGGACTGGAGTCTGGATATAAAACAGCAACCAAAATTATGATACCTAGAATTAAAGTAGCAGTTGCCCAACGCAACGCCTTGGCCTGTTGAGGGTTTAATTCATCAAATCTAGGAATTTCACTGGGGTCCCCGTCGACTTCGACGTTTTGCAATCTAGGTTCAATTATTTTGTCTGTGAGATACCAAGCAATACCTATGATTAACAACGAAGAAGCAGAATTAAACGCCCAGTTGTTTAAGGGGTTAATTTGCATGCCTGGTTCAATTATTCGGGCAGCTTCCTGAGTAAAACTTTGTAGCAACGGATCGATAGCACTGGGAATAAAATTAGCGCAGAATCCACCTGATACACCGGCGAAAGCAGCTGCAATACCCGCCAATGGATGACGCCCCATTGCATAAAAAATCACCCCTGCTAATGGAATTACCAATACATAACCTGCATCTGTGGCTGTATGTGAGACTATCGCGACCAACACAACCATAGGTGTTAATAGCTGTTTAGGAGTTGCATCTAGCATGCGTTTTAAACCGGCGCTGATAAATCCAGAATGCTCTGCAACACCAACACCTAACATGGCTACAAGCACGACACCTAAAGGGGAAAACCCGGTAAAAATCTTCACCATGTTACTTAAAAACTCGGCTAAAGACTCTCCAGTTAGTAGGTTCTGAACTACTATGGCCTCACCGGTTTTAGGATTAATTGCATCAAAAGAAAACTGAGACAATAAAGCGGATAAGCCCCAAACGATAAGCAAGCTGATAAAAAAGATAATCGCCGGATCAGGGAGTTTATTACCTACAACTTCAACGCGATCGAGCGCCCGCGTTACCCAGGTAGATTTAGTTTGTTCCATGGAAAATATTCCTCTGTCATTATTTTTATTGTACGCCCCCAATTATGCGAAAACCACCCCACATTGCAAGCACCACAAAAAATAATGGAGTCGTAGTTCATTCCCAAAAAACAATGGAGCCGTAGTTCATTTTTTTCACCTAACCGTTTGCCCCGCAGGAATAACACTCCCAGAAGGAATGGACACACCTCCAAGGATAATGGCACCTGCTCCAATCCAAACATCGTCCCCTATACTGACTGGGAGCGATTTACAGACCCCCTTTCTTCTTTGTTCAATTTCTTTTGCATGTGACGTGCATGCGATAACAACGTTTGGCCCTATGAAACAACTTTTTCCAATCTCTACGCGAGCGCCATCCAATATAGTCACATTATGATTTACAAATACGTTACCTTGACAATAAATATTACTTCCGTAATCACAATTGAAGGGTGCCTCAGCCCAAAATCCTTTAGCATTAGGAAGGAGTTTCTTCAAAATACCTTTTTTCGTCTTAGTTTCTTTAGGAGCAGTTTGATTAAATTCAAAGCAAAGTTGTTTCGCCTTTAATCGCAATTCACTTAATTCTTTATCTGTTGCGAAATAAGGCTCCTGATTCAGCATTTTTTGCAATTCTGTCATCTTCTCTCTCAATCTAGATTGCACAAATATTATTCAAAATACCATTTTGTATGACGATGAATATTGTCACTTTTCATTATCTCTTCGTCGTAAAACCATCGGTATTGATTGTGTTGTTCATTTGGTAAAGATGACAATTCCACATCTAGATGTAATACATATCCTAATACAACGTAATGAGTGGAAATTTGTTCATCTAACGCACTATCATCGTAAAAATGTTCGTAAACGCCCAAAAATTCAGCCTGCTCTCTCCGACAGCTTATCCCGAGCTCTGCTTTTGTTAAGCGCAAAAATGCTGAATCCAGAGTCTCATTTTTAAGAACTCTTCCTCCTGGTACAAACCAATAATTTTGAGCAGGCCTATTAGTTCTATACCCCAACAGTGCTTGTCTTTTGGAGTTTTTTACAACTAAATCAATTGAAACTAAAGGCGTTGAGTCAACTACAGTCTTAAATGTTTGCTCGTTCAAATATTTCATTGTGGATAAATCCGTGAATATAAAATTCATGATATAGGTATGGTAACAAGTAGTTGAAGAACTTGAAAAGAAAGAATAATGAACTACGGCTCCATTGTTTTTTTGGAATGAACTACGGCTCCATTATTTTTTTTATATAATAAAAAACCCGCCTGATGGCGGGTCTTTTTTGTTAACGATAACGGTAAATTAATCTTAATTAAGTTTTTCTTTGATACGTGCAGATTTACCTGAACGCTCACGTAGATAGTATAGTTTAGCTCTGCGAACCGCACCGCGACGTTTAACTTCTATCGCATCGATTGCTGGGCTGTGAGTTTGAAACACACGCTCTACACCTTCACCGCTAGAAATCTTACGCACAGTGAAAGAAGAGTGTAAACCGCGGTTACGTTTAGCAATGACCACACCTTCATATGCCTGAAGACGTTCTTTGTCACCTTCTTTAACTTTAACTCGCACAATTACTGTATCACCAGGGCCGAAAGACGGTAGGTCAGTTTTCAATTGTGCTTGTTCAATCTTCTTAATGATATCTTGATTGACTTTACTCATTTAATCCTCACATCCTAGAATAACTGTCATCTAGCCGCATCAGGACTGGCGAAATTTATCAACCAGTTTCTGTTGCTCCTCAGTCAGAGCTAGGTCGTTTAATAAATCAGGACGACGTTCAAGGGTTCTTTTTACTGACTCTTGTAGTCGCCATTGTTTAATTTTTTCATGATCACCACTTAACAATACCTTGGGAACAGACAATCCATTAAAGGATTCAGGTCGCGTGTAATGAGGACAATCTAACAATCCTGACGTAAAAGAATCTTCTACCGCAGAATCTTGATGTCCTAGCACCCCTGGTATTAATCGCGATACTGCATCCATTAATACCATAGCGGGTAACTCGCCACCGCTTAACACGTAATCGCCAATTGACCATTCTTCGTCAACTAGGGTGTTGATTACCCGTTCATCTATCCCTTCGTAGCGCCCTGCAATGAGTACCAAATCTTGATATTCACTTAACTGCTGAACACCTTGAAAATCTAAGGTTTTGCCTTGGGGTGATAAATACACCACTTTGGCGTTTTCTGCCAAAAGCGATTTCGCTTTGGCAATAGCGTCTGCTAAAGGTTGCACCATCATTAACATACCAGGGCCACCGCCGTAAGGTCGGTCATCAACAGTGCGATGCTTATCGTGAGTAAAATCACGAGGATTGACAACATGAAAATCAATCAACCCTTGCTTAATCGCTCTGCCTACTACACCCTGCTCTGTAAAAGCAGTAAACATCTCAGGAAATAAGCTAACAACACAATAACCTTGTACTGCAGCCATTTAAAATCCCGGATCCCATTCCACTGTAATGGTGTTTTCTTGTCTATTCACCTCAATTACAACTTGGTCGTAAATAAAGGGCAATAAACGTTCTTTTTGGCCAAAAGCATCTTTTGCATTGGCTTTTACTGTCATCACATCGTTAGCACCGGTTTCAAACATTTGTTTCACAACGCCAAGGTCATACCCCTTTGTTGTAACCACCTGCATGCCAATTAAATCTTTCCAATAAAAGTCGTTATCCAATGCTGGCAACTGTGATTCTGCAACACTTATATCGAGATTCTTTATAAGTTCAGCATCTTCACGGTTGTCCACTCCAATCAGCTTTGCAATTAAGCTTTTGTTGTGGTGACGCCATTGTTCAACCTTAATTTCTCGATTATTGCCAAGTTGCCAAGGCGCATAATCGAATATATTTTCTGGATGCTGAGTAAAGCTGTTAATTTTGACCCAACCTTTCACGCCATAAGGCGCTCCGATTTTGCCAACTAATAACATGTCAGACGCTGAACTCATCTTTACTCCAACCAAGCAAACTGCTTATTAAGCAGCAGCTTTTGCATCCTTTACCAAGCGCGTAACACGGTCTGACAAACCAGCACCTTTGCTAACCCAGTACTCAACACGCTCAAGATCAAGACGAAGTCTTTCTGCTTGGCCCGTTGCTGAAGGGTTAAAAAAGCCGATGTTCTCAATGAACTTGCCGTTGCGTGCACGGCGGCTGTCAGCCACAACTACTTGATAAAATGGGTGCTTTTTAGCACCACCACGCTGTAAACGAATAGTAACCATATATGCCTCAAACTCGTTGTAGCGTTACCGTTAACAAACCTTTAATGCACAATGCATGAAAAAAGGTGCGCGAATTATACGTACTTGAGAGCAAATTGCAATTTTTTTCAAGGATTAACTGAGGAATTGAAAAACACTATCCCATCCGGATTATTACCCGTAGGATAGCTTTCTATAATTTTCCGTTGGTGAATGTCGATAGCCACCACTTTATTTTGCAAATTCAGTGATAAATAAACAGTATCAGTAGCCTCGTCTAAGGTGATGCCTTGAGGTCCGGCTTGTTCTCCCAAATCTATGCCGCCAAGCTCTTTAAAGGTAGTTGTATCAAAGAATCTGATGTTATGACGTCGAAAATCGGGCACCATTGCCACGCTTCCGTCACCGGAAAAAAGTACACGATAGGGAAATTCAAAGCCTTCGAATTGGGCAAGTTGCTCATAAGTGGTCGAATTGAGAACCGTCACTAAACCACTCTTATTCGCGCCATACCAAAGTTGTTTCCCATCTGGACTAAGTTTGATTGCTTCAGGCATCTCTTCTGTAGCAATCTGCTTTTGCAACGAAAAATCATCTATTTTAATTTTGGAAATAGTATTAGATCTAATATTTGTAACGTAAGCAAAATCACTATTTTCAGCTGCACTTACCATATGTGGCGTGACTTTTTGTGTGTTTACCGTAGCGAGTATTTTTCCTGCTATGACATCCACCTTTATCAATTGTTGTGTAGGGCCTGAGGTCACTAATATCTGCTGTTCATTGGATAGCACATGAATCCCATGAGGACCTTGATACTGCGACAAATCGATGCGTTGTTGCACTTTAAAATTAACAAGATCAAAAACCGTCAATGAATTTCCACCGACAAAATCAGAACTCACCGCATATTTTCCATCAGCAACTAGCGCCAATTCGTGAGGCCCTTTGCCGGTTTCCAATGTGTGGATTATTTTTTTGCTATTTACATCAATAATACTGACGCTGTTATCGCTTTTGTTCACCACAGCTAACATAGTTGAGTTTGCCCAAAGGTTAAAACTCACAATAAAACTCAACACAAAAAAGATGTTTTTCACCCAAATATCCTTTTAATCATAGGAATAAGAAATGCCATTAAATCTTAGTAAAAATTTTTAAAAAAAGTTCACCCCTTTTTCATTTGTCTATCGTCTTGCTAAAGAACAGACAAAAAAAGGGGAACAAATCATGAGTAGTTTACTACACAATCAACCGCCAGTTATTACCGTGAAAAACCTAGCTAGAATTTTTATCCAATCAATAATAGCGCTGGGAGTAACTTTCATGCTATTTGCAGGTATGCAATATTTAATACAACAAGATAATGCTGAGGTGCCAACACCCATTGCATACACCACTATCAACCCTATTTTCGAAGAAGTTGAAGAAAAAGTTATTACTAGAACACGTCCTGAGCCAATGCCAGAGGTACAAAGCCTACCAGAAACCTCAATGCCAGAGCCTACGCCAGTGAAATCCACTGGGTTTTCTTCGGCCCCTAAAATAAGCATCCCCAAAGTCGGGATTCAAAATAGTTTTTCGTTAGGTCC
Organism: Glaciecola sp. 1036; assembly: GCF_050306235.1. Taxonomy (NCBI): domain Bacteria; kingdom Pseudomonadati; phylum Pseudomonadota; class Gammaproteobacteria; order Alteromonadales; family Alteromonadaceae; genus Glaciecola; species Glaciecola sp. 1036. The sequence continues at coordinate 25,530 of NZ_JBLWFH010000013.1, forward strand.
AATTGAAAGTGGCGTACGACCATTGGTACGAAGACAACCCAAGTATCCTCCAGTTGCGGCGCGTGACGGCATAGAAGGTTATGTGGTATTGTCTTTTTCTATCACCGCCTCTGGTACAGTAGACAATATTGAAGTCATTGAAGCACAACCCAAAGGCATTTTTGAAACCGAAGCAAAGCGAGCCTTGCGCAAATGGAAGTATCAACCGCAAATGCAAAATGGCGTAGTGACTGCAATGCATAATCAACAAGTCCAATTAGACTTTACAATGTCGCAGTGATTTAACAGGCAGATGATGTTAGGAAATATTGTTAGGGTTATTACTTCACCTTTTGCCACACAAGGACGCTTTGTTGATAAAGCAGAGCGTCACCAAAAGGTAGTGCAAATACTTTATGAAAAACATGCCGATGCTATTTTTCATTTTCTCTTGACCATAAGCACCCATGCAACGGCACAAGATATTTCGCAACAACTTTGGCTCAAATTATTAGAAAATCCCGATATTATTAAACGTCAGAACAACTTTGTAGCTTATATGTTTACCGCAGCCAGAAACGCAGTGATAGATGAATACAAACGAAATAATAGGCTCACTGAACTTGATACCTCTTCTATGGAAACAAGCTCTATAGTTCACTCAGAAAATATAGACGATGTATTTGACAACGCATTATGCAACTTGCCCTTTTATCAACGTGAAGCTTTTTGCTTACAGCAAGAAGGTTTTAGTTTGCAAGAGATCGCTAACATTACCCATACAGAAAAAGAAACAGTGAAAACCCGGCTTCGATATGCGCGAAGTCAATTACAGCAAAGTTTAGCCGGTCTTTATCCTGATTCTACTAATGTTAAAAGCACTGAGGTGAAAAGATGAGTGACCATAATTCTCAAAAAGACGCTTTATCATCTCTGTACCAAAAGAGGAAAAAGCAACACTTGGCGCCTGAGAATTTAAAGCGCCGAGTATTCAACCATACCAACCAGAAACAAGATACTGGTTACTCTCTATTTTCGAATAAAAACCGTATTGTTTTAGCCTCTCTGGCAGTGGTGTTTGCTATCGCGTTTCTGCAATTACCTTCATTTAAAAACCAGCAGGCCCAATCTCCTTTGCTAATAGTGGAAGTGCATAGTTTAGCTGGGGAAAAAACCTCTATTGCTCAAGCTCACCGCATTGAATACGAAAATTTACAGCAAAACCTAATTTTACGTCAGGATGCAAATAGAATTGCACATCAGCAACGAATGAGAGTGCTGGATACATCAGATGGCATTACCTTAGTGGATTGCAATGCACAAGCTATTCAAATTACCCGTTCTTTATTAGATAGCCTTAACCAGAGTACTGAGACGGGTTCAATAGATACTAAACTTGCTAAAGGTAATATACTTGATTTGGGATTTGACGCGGGAGGCCATATTATAGCGGTCTCTTCTGCAGGAAATGCAGAGTTTTGCCCAGAGACCGCCGAATAAGGTGAGCTAGTTGAACCTAACGTTTTGGTGGGAAACCGCCAAAACCACCGCCCATTCCGCCTGGTGGCATCATGCCGCCCATGCCACGCATCATTTTCTTCATATTACCGCCACCCATTTTTTTCATCATCTTTTGCATTTGAGTGAATTGTTTTAGTAGTCGGTTTACATCTTGAATTTGCGTACCCGACCCAGCAGCGATACGTTTTTTTCGAGAGCCTTTAATCACGTCGGGGCGCTGTCTTTCGCCTGGCGTCATAGAGTTGATAATGGCTTCCATTTGAGTGAACTGTTTGTCATTAGCTTGTTCTTTAATCTTAGCTGACATGCCACCCATCCCAGGCAACTTGTCCATTAACGACATCATACCGCCCATGTTGCGCATTTGCTCTAGTTGTTCTTTAAAATCTTGCAGGTCAAAACCTTTACCTTTTTGTACTTTCTTAGCCAAGCGTTCAGCTTTGGAGCGATCGACTTTACGTTCAACTTCTTCAATTAAGCTAAGGACATCCCCCATTCCCAAAATACGAGATGCAATACGCTGAGGATGGAAAGGTTCAAGGGCATCTAGTTTTTCACCCATACCAAGGAATTTAATGGGTTTTCCTGTGATATGTTTAACTGAAAGCGCTGCCCCGCCTCGTGCATCACCATCGGCTTTGGTTAGAATTACACCCGTTAAAGGTAGCGCTTCGTTGAAGGCTTTAGCCGTATTAGCAGCATCTTGACCTGTCATAGCGTCAACAACAAACAAGGTTTCGACTGGATTTACAGCGGCGTGAAGGTGTTTAATTTCCTCCATCATTTTTTCATCAACGGCAAGTCGACCAGCGGTATCCACTATGAGCACATCAATAAACTTAAGCTTTGCGTGGGCGATTGCTGCATTCACGATATCCACCGGCTTTTGCATAATAGTCGAAGGATAAAATTCTACGTCAACTTCATTCGCCAAGGTTTCTAGCTGTTTAATAGCTGCAGGTCGATAAACGTCAGCACTGACCACTAGTACTTTTTTCTTTTCTCGCTCTTTTAGATATTTTGAAAGCTTACCCACACTGGTGGTTTTACCTGCACCTTGTAAGCCCGCCATCATAATTACGGCTGGCGGTTGAGCGTTTAAATTTAAACCGACAGTTTCAGCGCCCAACACTTGTTCAAGTTCAGTTTGAACAATTTTAATAAACATTTGCCCAGGTTTTAGGCTTTTACTGACCTCAACACCTAGTGCTCTTTCTTTCACTCTGGCGATAAAATCTTTAACAACTGGTAAAGCAACATCACCTTCAAGTAGCGCCATACGCACTTCTCGCAAGGTATCTTTAATGTTGTCTTCGGTGAGTCTTCCTTTGCCACTAATATTTTTTAGTGTCTGGCCTAATTTATCCGTTAAATTCTGAAACATAAAATTACTAATTGTGTATGCAAAAATCTTAAGATGGAGTATACAATAAACACAATCAGAAACTAACCTTTGCGTTGAATTAACAATAGATTATTATCTGTAGTTCATAATCGATAGGATTTATACGTCGCAATGACATTATTACAACTTACATCGGGCTTAAGCATTCTCTGCTACTTAGCGTCTAGCGGTTTATTGGTCCGTCGTTTTTTCAGTCATACCTTGCAAAGCGCAAAAAAACCCATTGGTGTGCTTTTAATGGGTATCATATGTCATTTAGTGTTGATTGTTTTTGCCATCGCTCACAATCAGGGTGAAAAACTTAGCTTAACCTTTGTGCTTTTAGTCATCGCTTGGTTAATTTCGTTTAGTATGTTTGTGGCCAATAAATATATTCGCAATCTAGTCTTTTTGCCTATTGTCAGCCTGAGCGCTGCTATTTTCGTTAGCCTGTACGCTTTGTTCCCTATTACCACTGGTATAGATGCTAATATGAGTAGCGGTATGATAGTGCACATTAGTTTATCGATGTTGGCATTTGGTTTCTTAGGTATTTCAGCACTATACGCCTTACAATTGAGTTATATTAACTATCAGCTTAAACATAAACGACATTCATTACTCAAAGATGATCTACCACCGCTAATGGCGGTGGAAGAAATTCTCTACAAATTGATGACGGTTGGCTCAGTGATATTAGCGGCGGCGCTAATATCCGGTTTTGCTTTTGTACCTTCCATGCTTGCGCATGGATATGCTCACAAAACAATTCTTTCTACCCTCGCCCTTTGCATTTTTGCTGGCGCACTTATTTATCATAAAATCCGTGGGCTTCGAGCCCGCACTGCAGTATGGATAAATATCATTGGTGTTAGCGTTTTAGCTTTGAGCTATTTTGGCTCACGTCTGGTGCAAGAGTTTCTTCTTGGATAATGGTTATTATTTTGGCAATATCTGTGCAGCATCAAGCTTTTTTACTTCAAGGGACAAGTTAATTGGACCAGCTATCTGATACAACGTTAATTACAACTCTCGTAATTCTTATCATTCTCTCTGCGTATTTCTCAAGTTCGGAAACCGGCTTGATGAGCATAAACCGCTATCGTCTTAAGCACTTGTCTAATGAGGGACACAAAGGTGCATTGCGAGTACAGACCCTTTTAGAGCGTCCAGATCGCTTAATCGGCTTAATTCTCATTGGAAATAATCTGGTCAACATCGGCGCAGCAACCATTGCTACTGAACTTTGTTTTAGATGGTTCGGGGATTTTTACGGTCCTTTAGTTGCTACCTTTGGTTTAACCTTAATTGTATTGGTGTTCGCTGAAGTTACTCCGAAAACCTATGCGGCCTTATATCCTGAAAAAATTGCTTTCCCAAGTTCAATTTTATTACTGCCCTTAGCCATCATAATGACCCCTTTGGTTAAAGGCGTAAATGCAATTACTAACGGTATTCTCATGCTGTTTAGAATGAATCCTGTTGATAGCGCGGGCGATTCACTTAGCCGTGAAGAATTGCGTACAGTGGTTTATGAAGCTGGTAGTTTGATTCCGAAAAAACACCAAGACATGTTGATAAGTATTTTAGATTTAGAAAACGTTACTGCTGAGGACATCATGGTACCTCGTAGTGACATTTTTGCTATTGACGTGAATGATGACTGGAAAATTATTCAGAAAAAACTCACCCATGCTCAACACACGAGAGTGTTGTTATATCGTGACAGTATTGACGATGCGGTTGGCTTTATGCACGTTAGAGATGCGCTGCGCTTGTTATCCAAAGATCAATTTACCAAAGCCACTATGTTACGAGCGGTAAGAGAAATTTATTTTACCCCTGAATCTACACCGTTACATAAACTCATGTTCAAATTTCAACAAGAACGTGAACGCATTGGCTTGGTGGTAGATGAATATGGAGATATTCAAGGCTTAGTTACGTTAGAAGATATTCTTGAAGAGATTATTGGTGATTTCACTACCAATATGGTGCCCGATTACAGCAAAGAAGCCATTGTGCAACAAGATGGAAGTTACCTTGTTGACGGCAGTGCAAACGTACGTGAATTGAATAAGGAACTGGGTTGGACGCTTCCAATGGACGGCCCCAAAACCTTAAACGGGTTAGTTCTTGAGTATTTAGAAGATATTCCAGAGAACAATATCAGTATTCGGCTTGCCGGTTATCCCATGGAAATTGTCGACATCAGCGGTAATATGATAAAAACCGTGAGAATAATGCCAGAATATTACAAAGAGCCCACATCCGAAACCGCAGAATAAGACACAGTGCAATGCATGAACAAAGACTAACGAGCTAATTTTTTAGCTCTAGCTTTGTCCTTTATCACTTCTAACTTGCTGTTTAATTCAACTAATTTGTGCATAATGTTTTGCAGTTCCTCATCATCCTGAATATCAGAAGCCAGTACGTGCTGCTTTAACGCCATTTGCAACATTAATGGTAAAGATGATTGCGACATAGTGGTCAATTTACTCCTAGCTAATACTTTGTATCAATGCCAACTGAGTTCCTTGTTGGCTATCCACATCATAGTCAATAACGAGTATATCGGCAGTAGAAAAAATTCTTGCATTAAAACCACTACAAATCGCATCAGAAAATAGACTCACGAAAGGCATATGACTGACTAACAAGAGATTTTCTGGACAATCAGAACCTAAAGTAAGACCTTGAATATAATCTGTCGCTTGGCTAATATCTGCCTCTGGAGTAATGAGATCAGTGTCGAGTTTTCGACCGATTTGGATTTTCTTAGAAACTTCCTGAAATGTTTGTTGTGTACGCAAGTAGGGACTAACCAATGCCAGCTCTATGATTGGCTTTTGCAAATCATTTTGCAGATATTCACTCAATCTTCGACCTGCAAAAGAGGCTTGAGTTTTCCCGAATCGCGTTAAACTGCGAGTTTCGTCTTCAGTATTATAGGCTTCAGCTTCGCCATGCCGCATGACAATTAATTTCATATCATTCTTCTAAAGAAATTACCAAAATAGGCGCTATATCTAGCAATAGCCGTTCGATTTATCATTTTATCCATTAACGACTGGTCACAAGAAACCTTTACTTCTATAGTATGCTTCCTGAGGTCCTAGTCTAAAAATCGAAATTAATTTTTAAAGGATACGGTAATTTACACTAAAAAGTTAAAAAATAATCTCAGACTTGCGGTGCATACGCACAGTGATTCACCACATGCGTGCCTATCCTTTAGTGTTAAGTCTGGACGTTTTCATGAGAAAAATCAATGCTTTGGTTTTACTCATTTGCTCGAGCATCTGATTTTCGCGCCGAACGAAAAATATTCAGAAGCAGGTTTTCTTATTAAAGAAGTTGAAAACCAACGAGGGGAAATAAACGCCTGGACAAGTGACTACACGTCAAATTTCCATCTGCGAATTCCAGTTGAATCTAGCTTAACTTTGACTGAAATCTTAATCAATAAGCTCTACTTTCCGCGTTTTGATCAAGCTAACTTAGAGACCGAAATTGCCGCCATTGATGCTGAGTTTAAAACTAAAATTCACGATGAAGAACGCAGGTTCAGGTCGGTACAACGAGTATTAGCAAATAAACAACACCCGTTTTCACGATTTGCACTTGGTAACGAACAGACGTTGGGCGAAGTGCCGGTTGAAGAACTCTGTAAGCAATTAGCGCAGTACCATAGTCAACACTTTTGCGCTGCCAACACAACATTGTGTATTAGCCTTCCTGATACTGCAGACAAAACCCAACCAGAATTTGAGCAATTGATAAAAAAGTTAATAGTCATTTGTGAGGACAAAATCCCAGAAGGCATTAACATTCCTGAATTAACCTTACCTGAATTATTTTCGGATCGAACTAAGGCTAAATTAGTATTCATAAGACCTACATTACCAGTAAATGGCATCATCATTAGTTACAGAATTGCTAAATCTAACAATGTCGAGGTTGATAATTGCGCCTTTACCATGCTTCAAGCAATGTTGGAGAGTAAACATCAATATGGTTTAGTGGATATCTTGACAGAAAAATATCTTATCCAAAATTTTACCATTACAAACGGTGTTGAAAGTGAAGGTGAAGAAGAGCTACAGATCAGAATATCCTTGCCAAATATAGTGATGTCAGACGATTTGCTATCGGATATCTACAATATTGTTGTTTCCTACTTGCGGTATTTACATGAACATCCGTTAGAAGAATGGCGCTATCGTGAAAAACAACGACAATTGGAACTATTGCACAAATTTAAGAAGACATCTTCGCCGCTACAAGTCTGCATAGAGATAGCCGAAGGGTTGCAAAAAGCAGAAAATATCGAATCACAAGTTCCTATAAACCTTCATGATGAAGAGGTTAAGAATAGGTTTAATCAAATAATTGATTACTTGATGCAGGCAGTGCCTTGGTTTTATGCGTTAACTAAACAGCATGAATATGCATTAACCACTGACTATTTTAATGTGCCCTACGATGTTTGCCCAAGTACGATCACCTTAGAAAACTCTGTTACTGGTTTCAATATGCCACCGCAGAACAAGTATCTTCCTTCTTGTTTATTACCTTTCGTTCCACAAGCCGCGGTACCAGAAATCATCCAATGGCAACACGAAAAGTTAAGCATTAAATATTTTTACGCCCTCGAGGACCAAAAACCGTTAGGAGATATTTATCTATCCGTGAATACGCCTGAAATGTTTGGCGATGCGAACAAAGCAATTAGCAAACGGTTATGGGTAGAAGCGCTGCAACAGTATCTAAATCGTTGCTTCTTTCAAACAGAAGCTGCTGGGTTGTATTTTCGTGTGTATGGACATCAACATGGGTTTAGTATCCACACTAGTGGTTTTACCGAAAAACAAATCCTACTAATCATAGATATTTTAAATCATTGTCTCACTTTTTCATTGAGCGAAAATCAGTACCATCATTATGGTGAGATTGTCCGTAATAAGGTGAACAAAAGTTTATTACAGAAACCTGTTAACCGGTTAATTTCACAACTAACATCAAGCGTTCATCCAGAAGTAATAGAGCCAGCATTTTTATTAGATGCCTTGGACAGCCTGACGTTTGACACCTTGGATCGTTTGCAACGAAATTACTTTAACGCAATATCTATAGAAGCCTTGTGCGTCGGCAACTGGCCCATGGCAATGGTAGATAACCTGAATAAACACTTGTTACAACGGGTAAATGGTTGTGAATTATTTGAAAAGCCACAAACTGGCTATAAAAAAGTACATTGGGAACATATCCAACAAGTACCACTAACGCCTCCTCACGATAATGCTTATGTCATGTATTACGAAATTTATCAAGAACGACAGCCCGAGGATGAGTGCTTTAATATAGCCTTAGCGCTAATGCTAGAATCCATTTTGGCCCCCACCTTTTTTATTGAGATGCGTAATATTCGTCAACTCGGCTACACGGTTGGTGTGGGTTATAAGCCTATTAATCACAAAGCGGGCATAGTGTTTTACGCCCAATCGCCAAACATCACTCCTGAGGTCATTGCCGGTCATGTGCAAGATATCCTAGATGATATTTGCAAAGATGAAGCTGAAATAAATGAAACACTCGGCCCCTTAAAGCAGCAACTGATGGCCCAAGTAAGCAACACACCCAAGAAAACAGCTGATTTAGCTCGCCATTTATGGCTGCATTTTGAAAGTGATAATCCATTAGCTTATGGTGAGAATCTCGCTAAGGCGATTCAGCAAATTAGCTTACAAGATGTAGTAATGCAAATTGAGAATATTTTACAGAATAAACAACAGGTCATGCATTTATTCAGTAAAACAGGCAGCTAGAAGCTAAGCGGCAAGATACTTTGAATTAAAGCCGATTGCCTTTCTAACTGTCATGTGTTTAGAAATTTCGAACATGGGAATTAATAGAGGTCCAAGCATAATTCCACCGACTAACCACTTTCTTTTCGCCATGCCGTGCACAACGGCTTCCACATAAAAATAGCTAGCCGATAAAACGAAAGAAATTAATAACAAAATGGTTAACACTAGTCTCTGCCCCTTTGATTAGCACAGTCATAGTATACTTTGTTTCTACATAAAAAGTATGAATAATGAGTATTAGGCATAAAAAAAGCCGGAAAACCGGCTTTTTTGACAGTTAATTAACAAAATTAACACTTATTTGTAAAAGTTTTCTTTATTTTCTAGCATTTCCAATAGAATTTGAGCTGGCGCGTACTTCTCGCTATAAGTGCTTTCATAGTGACGCAGTCTCTCGACGACATGGTCAACGCCTAGGGCGTCCATATATCGGAAAGGTCCACCCAAGAACGGCGGGAAGCCGATACCGAATATAGCCCCTATATCTCCATCTCTTGGATTACGCACAACGCCCTCTTCTAAACATCTGGCAGCTTCGTTCAACATTAACAAGACGCAACGCTCAACTACAGTCGAATCAGAGTATTTTGTCACCGGTGATATACCTAATAAACTATATACAGACTCATCAACTTCTTTACCCGGCTTTTTACCATCATAACTATAGAAACCAGACTTATTTTTCTTACCTTTTCTGTCATTTTCTAATAATTTATCAAAGGCTTCTGGTGCACTAAATCTTTCTCCGAACTGCCCTTTTAAAATTGGAATGATTTTGGTACCTACATCAATGCCAACTTCATCTAGCAGTTTAAAAGCCCCTACCGGGAAGCCAAATTTGACCAAGGCTTTATCGATTTCATTGATCGGATGGCCTTCCATTGCAAGATATCCAGCCTCACTCATGTAAGGTGCTAAAATTCGGTTAACATAGAAACCCGCACCATCTTTTACAACAATCGGGGTCTTACCCTGTTTTTTGGCAAATTCAACAGTGGTCGATATCACCTGATCACTGGTGCCTTGATGAGGGATAACTTCAGCAAGAGGCATTTTATCAACTGGTGAAAAGTAGTGCAGACCCACAACATTTTCAGGCCTTGAAGCCTTTGCTGCGATTTCCCCAATCGGAATTGATGATGTATTTGATGCAAAAATAGTATCTTCTCGACACTGGGTTTCAATGTCTGCCACCATTTTCTGTTTAAGTTCAAGATTCTCAAATACAGCTTCAACAACAATGTCTACATCTTTATAACCACTGTAATCTAAACAGCCAGAGATCATTGATAGCTGTTTTTGCATCTGTGATTTCTGTAAAAATCGGCGCTTCACTTTTTTATTCAGTATGTCGTAACTGTAGCGCATAGCGCCAGCGATACCGTCTTCACTAATGTCTTTGATTCTCACTGGCACTTTGGCTTTAGTTGCAGTAACAAAAGCAATGCCGCCTCCCATTAGTCCACCACCAAGCACACCCGCTTTGGTTACTTTTTTCGGCGCGACGCTTTCGACGCCGTTTTCCTTTTTCATATCAGTGGTAGCAAAGAATATTTCTCGAAGTTGTTCTGATTCTTTGGTCATGACCAACTTACCAAATAATCTCGCTTCTGTGGCATATCCTTCTGCGCTATTGTTCAAGCCAGCTTCAATACAATCAATGATATACATAGGCGCAGGATAATTGCCTTTGGTTTTTGCCAAGGTTTGTTCGCGCGCTTTTTTAAATAAAAACTTACGACCAAAACCTGTATCTTCTAACACTTTATTTAGCATTGATTTTTTGGCTTTATGCTCAGATACTTTTTTAGTCGCCTGTTCAATTGCCACATCCATCAAAATCGTTTGCGGTACAACGTCATCCACAATGCCATATTTTTTGGCTTGTTTTGCACGGGCAGGCGAGCCTGTTAGCATCATCTTCATGGCTTGTTGAACACCAATCAATTTAGGAAGCCTTTGTGTACCGCCACTTCCAGGCAACAATCCTAATTGCACTTCAGGCAATCCAAGTTGCGTTTTGTCACTATCAGTACAAACTCTGTAATGGCAAGCCAATGCTAACTCTAACCCGCCTCCTAATGCTGGACCGTGAATAGCTGCAACAAAGGTCTTTTTATTAGCTTCAATTCGGTTGAATATCTGTTGCCCTTGTATAGATAGTTTCTCGGCATCTTCGGCTGATAAACACTGCGCCAGCATGGACACATCGGCGCCAGCGACGAAAGAGTCTTTTTTACCGCTTGCAACAACAACACCTTTTATCTCTGCGTCCTTGTCAATTTGATCAAGTAAAGATGAGATTTCGTCGGTAAAATCACCTTTTAGGGTATTCATTGATTCGCCGGGTACATCCATAGTTAAAATGGCAATACCGTCGTTTCTTTTTTCTAAGCTAAATGCACCCATTATTCAGTCTCCACTATCATTGCCGCGCCTAAACCACCGGCAGCACAAGCAGTTAATAATCCAGTACCACCGCCTCGACGATGTAAGTCATTTAACATTTGGGTAATCATTCTAGTCCCCGTAGCTGCAAATGGGTGTCCGTAGGCGATGGAACTTCCCATAACATTAAATTTATCCATATCAATCTCACCAACTGCCTTGCTACGATTGAGTTTTTCTTGGGCAAACTTGTCACTGGCAAACATTTTTATGTTTGATAGTGTTTGAGCGGCAAACGCCTCGTGCATTTCGATTAAGGTAAGATCATTTAAGCTCATTCCAGCGCGGTCTAACGCAATTGGCGTGGCATAACTCGGCCCCATCAACATATCTTCCCATACATCAATAGCCGCAAAGGCATAGCTCTTAATAAACCCTAGTGGCGTGAAGCCTAAAGCTTTGGCTTTGCTCTCTGTCATTATTAGAACGGCCGAAGCACCATCGGTTAGAGGCGTTGAGTTGGCTGCAGTAACAGAACCATGTTTTTTGTCAAACGCAGGTCTTAATTTTGCGTAGCCTTCCAACTGAGAATCGAATCTCACGTTATTGTCACGAGAAAATCCGCCTTTATAAGGTTCTGCATAAGCCGTCATGACTTCCTTATCCAAGTTTCCTTGTTCCCAATTCTTAGCTGCCAATGAATGGGACCTGTGTGCCAATTTATCTTGGTCTTCTCGGCTGATACCATGAGATTTCGCCATTTGTTCTGCAGTTTGTCCCATAGAAAGTCCAGTTGAATATTCTGCAACCGCGGGAGGAACAGGCAATAGATCTTTTAGCCCTAAACGTCTGAAAATGGAGAAACGCTGACCTAGTGTTTTTGCTTTTTGCAAATCGACTAATGCACGACCAAGTTTTTTTGAAACACCGATAGGAGAAACAGAGGTGGAATCTGCTCCACCGGCTATACCCACTTCGATATTCCCTACCAACATGGACTCTGCGATATTTACCGTTGATTGAAAACTGGTGGCACATGCTCGTGAAACACTATATGCATCTGTATTCACGTTCATACCAGTACCCAACACAATTTCTCTTGCTATATTGGGAGCTTCTGGCATTTGCACCACTTGTCCGTAGACCAATTGCTGTACTTCTGAAGGAGATAGGTTATTTCGAATGAGTAATTCGTTAACTACCATTTTACCCAAATCAACTGCAGGGACACCATGAAAGTATGTCGCCATTTTTGCAAAGGGCGTCCTTAACCCATCGACGATAGCAATACGATCGCCTGAATGTGTTTTAAGCTGTTGTTTATTCGACATCTTTTTTCCTCAACTGGCTAATTATCAGCGTTCTGTGCAACGCTTTCTGGTCTGACCACTGCGGGGATTTAAGCAAATTGCTTAAGAAAACGCAAATTTTTTACATAAAAAACAAAGCATAGTAGTTGATACCCAAAGATTCGAACCTATTATAAAGCCTTGGTGGAACAATTTAATTGATTCAAGGTCGAACTCGCTCAAGTTTTTACAAAAGAGTCCTCGCTCGCTTGTTAAGAAAAGTTACGTGGAAGGAAAATGGCAGTAAATCAAATTCAAAGACTACTCGCTCACTTAGATTCGCAAGTTTTAGGTCAGCAACAGCTCACACAAAGTATACTCATTGGCCTACTCGCTGATGGCCATTTATTGGTAGAAGGACCACCAGGGTTAGCCAAAACTAGAGCTGTAAACAGCTTGTCAGACGGTATAGATGCAAATTTCCATAGAGTGCAGTTTACACCAGACTTATTGCCAGCGGATCTCACTGGTACCGATATCTATCGCCCAGAAACCGGCGAATTTATTTTTCAAAAAGGTCCTTTATTCCATAATTTGATTTTGGCAGACGAAATCAATCGCGCGCCTGCAAAAGTGCAAGCAGCATTGCTAGAAGCTATGGCTGAACGGCAAATTACCGTAGGTGGCACTACTTATCCGCTGCCTGAATTATTTTTAGTAATGGCAACCCAGAACCCGCTGGAGCAAGAAGGAACCTATCCCCTTCCCGAAGCGCAACTTGACCGTTTTTTGATGCATGTGGAAATTGATTATCCCGATGCAGACACTGAATTAAAGATACTACAATTGACCCGTGGCGAATCGATCGATGAGCTTGCCGGTAAATTACCCAATAGCGTTGAGAAACTATCTCAGTCTGACATTAAACAAGCGCGTAAATCCGTGTTAGAAGTGCATTTATCAAGTGCAATCGAAAATTACATTGTGCAATTGGTTGTAGCCACCCGAAGACCACAATTGTATTCAGAAGAGTTAGCTAGCTTTATCGATATAGGCGTGAGTCCCAGAGCGACAATTGCACTTGAAAGATGTGCCAGAGCTCATGCTTGGTTAAATAACAGAGAATTTGTCAGTCCTGACGATGTGCAAGCTGTATTAAATAATGTGTTAAGACATCGCATTATTTTGAGCTACCAAGCACAAGCAAAAGGTATTACAAGCAATCAAGTAATAGACCAAATAAAACAATTAGTGCCAGTACCCTAGTTAACACTATGCTAGCCCAAAACGAGATACAAGATTATCTTAACGAGTTGGAAAGTAACGGTATTCAATTACAGTTACCAGAACTGCTGCGCTATAAAGCTTTGTCCAGTATTCTTAAATTAAGCCCCAACAAAGGTAGTCAACACAATAGAAGCGGAATGGATCGCTCGACCTTTAAAGGACGAGGGATGGAATTTGATGAGGCTCGTTTTTATCAGCCTGGTGATGATATTCGTAGTATCGATTGGCGAGTAACGGCGCGCACAGGTAAACCGCACACAAAAATTTTCAGAGAAGAACGAGAAAGACCTGTATTCGTTTTTGTAGACCTTAGCGATTCAATGCAATTTGGCACTCAGTTGCTACTAAAAAGTGTACAAGCCGCCCATTTGGCTTCGTTACTTGGATTTGCTGCCGTTGCCCGTGGTGATAAATTTGGTGGTGTGATCTTTAATCAGACGAAAGACATTGAATCAAAACCTAAAGCGCAAAATAAGTCAGTATTATCAGTGATTGATCAAATGATTGGTTTGCAACAATTGACCTTGACTGAAGGAAAATCTCAATCAGCATCGTTGAATGCGCTACAACGCTTGAATTACATTGCCAAACCGGGAAGTTTGGTGCATTTGATCAGCGATTTTAGCGATTTCACAGACACCCATTTCAATATTTTAGGAAACTTAAGTAGACATTGTGAGTTAATGGCGAATTATGTGTACGACCCTCTGGAAATTGCATTACCAGAAATCAAAAGTAAACAAGCATTGATGGTCACTGATGGTGAAAATAAACAATCAATAATGCTGGGTGATAAAGACAAAAACCAAATGTATCGAAACACCCAGTCTCGCAAAGTATCTTTGCTTCACAACCGATTTTCTAGCATAAAAACGCCTATTCGTAAGATATCTGCCGGCCAACCTCTATCCAGCCAATTGAGCATGGGTAATAGAGGCTTTGTCATAGGAGAAACCTTATGAATCCATTAGATAATCTTCATGATATACAATTGCCAACGGAAGTATCTTGGTGGCCACTAGCCACAGGATATTGGATCTTAATCGCATGTTGTCTGATTGCGCTGGTACTGGGTATTCGTTATTTTTTAAGACATCGCAATCTTACTCAACTGCGTAATCAAGCGGTAAAACAGATTCAACTTTTAGATGAAACTTCTGACCAATTTCATCTAAGACTGCAAGCCATTCTAAAAAATGTCGCGCAATTTTATTATCCATCGCAAATAATGAGTTTGCACGGTGAACAGTGGCAACTAGTGTTAGAGAGTGGAAAGTTGGCCAAACAGCAACCTAATGCAGTGCAGCAGTTATTTACACTTCATTTGAGTTTATATAATCCAACAATATCCGCTCCAACAGCATCAGAACTTAAACAAACGGCCATTCTTTGGCTAAAAAAAGACTTCCCTTTATCTAAGCAGCAAAGAGAGGCGTTTAATGTTTGAGTTTATTTGGCCTTGGATTTTTGTCCTAGCTCCCTTACCTTTGCTGATTTACTTTTTTGTGCCTGAAAAGAAAGGCAATCAATCTGCAGCGCTTCGAGTTCCCACTAGCCATGCGTTTGGGATGCTTTCAAGTGGACCTGTTGCAAAATCGTCTTTAACTCTAATTCCGGTATTTATTATTTGGCTTTTATTAGTGACTGCTGCTGCTCGCCCTCAATGGCTTGGCGAACCTATCGCTATTCCTACCCAAGGCAGAGACTTAATGGTGGCTGTGGATTTATCTGGCAGTATGAAGGCGCGAGATATGGAAGTCAGGGGGCAACCCGTAAATAGACTCAGTATGATTAAGTATGTGTTATCAGATTTCATTAACCGCCGTGTTGGGGATCGCTTAGGTTTAATTTTGTTTGCTGACACAGCCTATTTACAAGCGCCTTTGACCTATGACCGAAAAACCGTAGAAACCCTGTTAAATGAAAGTGTTATCGGCCTAGTAGGCGAAAATACGGCGATTGGAGATGCTATCGGGCTAGCTGTTAAACGCTTTCGGGAACGGGAGAAATCAAACCGAGTACTTATCTTGCTAACCGATGGCCGCAATACAGCAGGGAACATCACGCCAGAACAAGCATTAAATTTGGCCAAAGAAAATCAAGTGACTATCTACACTATAGGCGTTGGAAGCAATACTCGGTCTATGTTCGGGTTTAGCGCACCCTCAAGCGGTTCTGACTTTGACGAAGCAACACTAAAAATGGTAGCAGAAGAAACCGGTGGTGCATTTTTCAAAGCGAATGATACAGAGTCACTCATCAATATTTATCGTCAATTAGATGAGCTAGAACCCATTGAAGCAGGCAATGAAAAAATGCGTCCGCAAACGGCACTTTACTACTATCCACTCGCTGCAGCACTCCTGTTGAGCATTGTCATCACCCTTTTCAGTATTTTCGTTGGTATGCGTAAAACGGAGGAAGCAGCATGAGTGAATTTACTGATTTTCATTTTTTACGCCCATTGGCACTGATAGGCATTTTGATTTTACCTATTTTTAGTTATCTACTTTTGAAAGTGCAAAATCGTAAAACAGCATGGCGAAGCCTTGTTCCCACGCATTTACAAGCCCATCTGTTATCCGAAAGCAGTAAGCAAGGCTATAAGGCACCATTTTGGATGTTAGCGTTTGTTTGGATTGTTTGCTGTATAGCCCTTGCTGGTCCTACATGGGAAAAACTCCCACAACCGGTTTATCAAAGCCAAACAGGTAAAGTGGTGCTAATGGATATGTCCCTATCCATGCGCAGTACAGACGTTAATCCAGATCGTCTGACTCGAGCTAAATTCAAGGCACTAGATTTGATAGAAAGAATAGATGAAGGAGAAATCGGCTTGGTGGCATATGCTGGAGATGCTTTTGTCATTAGTCCGTTAACTCAAGATATCGAAAACATAGAGAACCTTCTTCCTAGTTTGAGTCCTGAAATTATGCCTGTACTGGGCAGTAATCCTTTTGCAGGATTACATCAAGCAGCAGAATTACTTGCTAATGCTGGCTATACAGAAGGTGATATTTATTGGATAACCGACGGCATTGAATATCCTGATGTTGAGCTAGTGCAAGAATTTATGAATGAAACCAGCTTCCGCTTGTCTGTGTTATTGGTTGGTACAGAACAAGGAGCGCCGATTAAATTGGTAGACGGCACCTTATTAAAAGACAATAGAGGTAACATAGTATTGCCTAAAGTAAATTCACGGTATTTAACCCAGGCGTTTGGAAATAAGCCTGTAAAACTGACAGAAATGACAACCAACACGTCGGATATAGAACGCATGATCCTAAGTGATAACACTTTTAATAGAGATGTTGTTGCTAGCGACGAAGAAATAAAGGGCGACGTTTGGCGTGATATGGGTGCTTTTTTAGCCTTAGCTATCCTGCCCTTCGCGCTTTGGTTTTTCCGAAAAGGTGTGTTGTTTTCATTAATTTTTGTAATCAGCTTCTTATCTTCCCCTGAACCTGCTTATGCAGACGAATCGGATGCCTTACCTAAACCCGAATTAGGAATAGTTGATAAGATGTTTTTGAATAACGACCAAAAAGGTGTACGTCAATACTATCAACAGGATTACGAAACTGCCCAAGAATCATTCGATCGCCCTGATTGGAAGGCCGCCGCGGCTTACAAGGCTGGCGATTATGAAACTGCACTGTCTTTATATGAAGGACTTGACGGCATTGAGAATACGTATAACGCCGGAAATGCACTGGCCCAACTCGGACGCCTGCAGGATGCTATAGATGCTTATGATAAAGTATTGTCCGAGCAACCATCGCACGTAGAAGCCATGGAAAATAAAAAAATTGTTGAATCCATGATGCAGCAACAAGAACAGGAAAATCAACAAAATCAGGATCAAAACGATCAAGGACAAGAAAATCAGTCTGGCGAACAGCAACAACGCGATGAAAATCAACAAGGTCAGCAAGATCAACAAAATTCTGATCAGTCATCTTCTCAGCAAAATGAGAATCAAAACAGCGATAGTCAGCAGCAAGAATCAAATGCTGAGCAACAGGAAAATTCTTCCAATTCTGAACAACAAAATAATTCCTCTTCAGAACAAGAAGGTGAGCAAGAAAGTGAGCTAGAAAAAGAACAACAGCAAAATGCTGAACAACCTAATTCAGAACAACAACAGGAACCCATCAATAATCCTGATTCCGTTATCCAAGGACAAGTAAACCCTGAAGACATGACACCCGAAGAACGTGAAAAAATGCGACAAATGCAAATGTTGATGAATCGAGTACCAGATGATCCTGCATTTTTGTTAAAACGAAAAATGCTATTAGAAGCCCAAAGCAGGCGTCAGCAAAGAGCCCCTAGTGTAAAAGAGCAAACATGGTAAGCCAATGAAACATATTTTAAGTATCATCATTATTTTTTGTACGCTTAATGCTTTTGCAAAAACCGAAAACCTAATAGCCTCTGTTGATCAAAATCCGGTGCTAGTAGATGAGTCATTTACCTTAACGATTACCGCTAATGGAAGTCCTGACAGTCAGACCATCGATTTTTCAGCTCTTGAGCAAAATTTTCGCGTCAGCGCGCCATCCGTTAGCCAATCTACTCAAATAATTAATGGTAATCGTTCGTCTTCGGTTAGTTGGCGATTGACACTGTTCCCTCGTGCCACCGGGAGTTTTGAAATTCCGTCTTTTAGCCTAGACGGAAAAACCACTCAACCAATCACCCTAAATGTAGTTGAGTCCTCCCAAGCTGGGGATCAACCTCGAGAGTTTTATATCACCACTGAAGTGAGCGAAAATAAAATCTATTTGCAACAACAGTTGGTTTATACGGTAAAAATATTTCTGGCTGGCGAAATTCAAAGTGGCTCTTTAAGTGAACCTGTATTGGATGGTGCTATTATTGAAAAATTGGGAGAAGATAAAGAATATCAAGAGTTAATAAATGGGGTTCGATATCGTGTAATTGAGCGAAACTTTGCCATTATTCCCCAATCAAGTGGTGAATATAAAGTTCAAAGTCCATTATTTGAAGCCCGAGTTTTAAGTGGCGGCCGTCAAGGTTTTGCGTATTTCAACCGAACCAAGAATATTAGTCGAGTTGGCGAAGATCAACAATTAACCGTTGCGCCTATTCCTCCAGGATATCAGTACACTTGGCTTCCCAGCGAACTCGTGCAAATCAATGAAGAGTGGCAAGGTGACCCAGACAACATCAAAGCCGGTGAACCCATCACTCGCACCATTACCTTAACAGCCCTAGGTTTAATTGAAGAGCAATTGCCGGATTTTGGCGGAACTTACCACCCAAGCTTTAAAACTTATCCAGAACAACCTCAGAAAACAACTGTTCAGCGAAATAACAAACTAATTGCGCAAAGTGTGCAGAGCACTGCCATTATTGCAGAACAAAATGGTCAATTTGTAGTGCCTGAAATAAGAATACCTTGGTTCAACGTAAACACTGGAAAAACTGAATTTGCTGTTGTTCCGGCAAAATCTGTGACCGTGACCGGTAATCAAATTGTTCTAAATAACTCAGCAGATAATGCTCAACCAGCCCCAAGTGCTGGCGAAAATCCTGCTGAGATAACCAATCAAGAAGCTAACAGCTCACCTAGGGTTGTAGCGCCCTTATTTGATTGGTTACACATACTGTTGATGGTTTGTGTGGTTTTACTATCGGTTTGTTTATTTGTTGTATGGTCTAGGGGCAAAACTTCTGAACCGGTCCATCAAACTAATAGCTCTATAAATACCTCTGAAACAGCAGCTTGGCACAGCGTGGTCAATTGCATCAAACAAAATAAGACCAACTTATTACCACAGAAACTTTGTCATTGGTTAAGTGTGTTGACTAGCAAGCATTTTTATTCGGCTACAGATGCCCTTAAATTCATCAATAATGCGCAATTATTGCGCGACTATGATAGTCTTTTAACAGCAAGGTATAAAACTGCTGAACATGAGGTAAAGTCTGAGCACCTTGAATCATCTGCTTTCTTAACCGAATTAGAAAATCAACGACAAAAATGGTTGAACAAGCAAAGCGCCCCATTGGACAATATTTATCAGCAATAGCGTAAAGTTACGATAAAGAAACAAATAACAAGAGAATAATTTATGAAATTCCGCTCCCCTTTTATTCTTTCAATGCTGTTGATAGGAACAGGAACGATTTACGGCTGTTCAGATAACCAAACGACAGCCCGGGAATCAGATTCTCAATCCAAGCAAGCAATCAATTACGGACACGTAAAAAAGCCCGAAAAAATTACCGAATTTTTTACCCTATCCTATGAAGACGATTTAAAAAGTAGTCCGCTTACTCAATCATATCGCGGCATAAAATGGGACTACGATAAATGGGATGATCTTTCCCCTGAAGCTGAAGAAGCGCGAATTGAATTACTTAAGCAACGCCTAGAGACACTTAATTCATTTGATCAAAGTGAATTTACAGCACAGCAAAAGCTAAGTTTTATTTTATACAAACAAGATATCGAACGACGCTTAGCTAACGATGAATTTAGAGCCCATAGCTATGTCATGCAGCAATTGAGCGGTTGGCACACTAGAATTCCTAGTTTTATGATCAATATTCATAAGATAAGTACCCTAAGTGACGCTCAGGATTATATTTCCAGACTAAACAAAGTTGATGTTTTATTTGAACAATTAATTGCGCAACTACAACTTAGGGAAGACGCTGGTGTATTTCCCCCCAAATGGTCTTACGATCAGATGATTCAGGCTTCCGCAAATGTTATTTCCGGTAACCCTTTCGAAGAGAAACCTAACGATTCTACTTTGCTTGCTGATTTTAAAGAAAAACTCGATAGTTTAGGTTTATCCAACGCAGAAAAATCAGGCTTGATAAACCAACTAAATGACGCATTGCTCAACAGTGTCAAACCCGCCTATGAAAATATGATCGCTACCTTAACAAAACAACGAGCATTGAGTCCTGAAGGAGACGGAGTGTGGCGACTTCCTCAAGGCGATAAGTGGTATCAAAATCGACTTGCATGGTATACAACTACAGATTTAGATGCTCAACAAGTACACGACCTTGGCTTATTACATGTAGAGCGCATCCATAATCAAATGCAGGCTATCATGCAGCAAGTTGGTTTCACTGGAACTCTGCAGGAATTTTTTGTTTTTATGCGTAATGATCCTCAGTTTTATTACGAGAACACACCTGAAGGTAAACAAGAATACTTAAATCAAGCTAAAGCGCTGATTGATGATATGAAAACGCGATTGCCTGAATATTTTGGTTTAATTCCGCAAGCGGATATTCGAGTAAAAGCTGTAGAAGCATTTCGCGAACAAACTGCTGGAAAAGCCTTTTATCAAAGCCCAGCAGTTGATAGTTCTCGTCCGGGCACCTACTACGCCAATTTATATAAAATGGATGCCATGCCGACTTATCAAATGGCAGCCCTCGCGTATCACGAAGGAATTCCTGGCCATCATATGCAAAGAAGTATTACGCAGGAACTAGACGGCATTCCAGAATTTCAAAAATACCTATCCTTCACAGCATTTACCGAAGGATGGGGATTATATTCTGAAGAATTAGCCAAAGACATGGGGCTTTATCAAGATCCATATGCTGATTTTGGACGCCTTGCAATGGAGTTATGGCGAGCATGTCGACTTGTAGTAGATACTGGTATTCATGACAAACAATGGTCAAAAAAACAAGCTATAGATTATCTCGTTGAAAATACCCCCAATGCCGAAAGCGATGCGATAAAAGCCATTGAACGCTATATTGCGTTACCGGGTCAGGCCACAGCCTACATGATAGGTAAACTTAAGATTATGGCGTTAAGAGAAAAGGCGCAAAAAACGTTAGGCGACAGGTTTTCATATGCTGATTTTCATGATCAAGTATTAAAAAATGGACCTATTCCATTGAATGTACTCGAACAGCAAATAGATGCTTGGATAGCTGATGTGGCGTCTAGATAACGCAGCCGGATCAGAATTAGAAATTTATTGACTGAAAATTATTTTACAAAAAGAGCTTTGGTTAAAAAATCTGGACGACCGAGCGCTTTTGTTTGTTTCTAAACAGATAGACTAAAAAAATATTTAGGCGTTAAGAAAGATTAACAAAGTAACTACGGTCTCATCTATCATGAAAACAAAACAACTTAAATACGAAGCACTTGTTAAAGCCTATCACGCAGATATTTATCGCTATGCTGTGTGGTTGATTAAAGACACAAGTATTGCTGAAGATGTGGTTCAAGAGACCTTTTTACGCGCTTGGAAATCTCTAGACGCCTTACAAGATGAAGGTGCAGCTAAGTCGTGGTTAATCACTATTCTTAGAAGAGAAAATGCCAGACGCTTTGAAAGAAAACAATTTGATTTGGTCGATATCGACGATGTAAGCGTAGCTGATCCTAGGGCAACGGATAATGGCAATGCAAGTCAACGTGAGCTAAGACGAGCCATAGGCCAGCTAGGCGAAGAGTATAGAGAACCCTTATTTTTACAAGTTATCATGGGATACAGTGGTGAAGAAATCGCTACTCAACTTGATTTAAACATTAATACAGTTATGACGCGCTTGTTCAGAGCACGCAGCCAATTGAAAGAATTTATGACAAAAACAACTCACCTGGGGGCTAAGATAAATGGATGATTTGACATTCCGACGTACCGTTTATGCAGATCCTTTCACACAAGACAAGGAAGTGATTCAAGCTGCTCAGGACGATCCCAAAAAACAAGCATTTTGGGAGGAAGTGAAAGAAATGGAATCTGCCATTGAGCAGGCAATGAATATTCCAGTACCCGATAATTTATCTGAAAAACTCTTGTTAAAACAGAGTATTGGACAAGAGAAAAAAGAACAGAAACGCAAAAGATGGGTATATGGAATGGCAGCTTCGGTAGCTGTCACTGCTATGTTAAGCTTTAGCTATATGCGTTACGGCACTAGTATTTCTGCAACAGCGCTCACTCACATTGATCATGCAGATTATGAGGTTGCCAATTACGGTCCTGTTGATTTGCAAACAGTAAACGCAAAATTGGTCAATTTTAACGGGCATTTAGAGAACGGACTGGATAATATGTTATCTGCAAACTTTTGTTATCTAAATACAGTTAAAAGTTTGCATATTATAGTGCAAGGTAAAGAAGGTCTTCTATCGTTATTTATATTACCCCAAGATGTTACTGATCCTATTGATGCACAGTTTAGCAACGAAGAACTTTCCGGTGTGAGTTTTCTATTAGAATCTACTCGATTACTTGTGGTCGGAGAAAACGAAGAAGAAATCAATTCATTGGCAGAATCGGCTAAACAACTTCTATCATTTTCAGCTTAACTCCCAAAGCCTCGCAATTTTAAACGCGAGGCTTTATTACATTTTATTTACCCAAAATTTACAAAAAGCAGTTATTATCGCCCTTCCCTTTAGATCTATTCCTATCCTGTTACCATACAAAGGGTTCAGGAGAATTTATCAATTAATTCCAAATCAAAAACTTATAAAAAGAGGAAACGATGGAAGTAGGAACCTATATATCGCTAGCAATTTATTTTCTCGCAATGCTAGGGATCGGGCTTTATGCGTATAGAACAAACGAAGAAAGTGCATCAGGTTATCTTTTAGGAGGCCGTAAGCTGTCCGCCCCAGTTACCGCACTTTCAGCAGGGGCATCTGATATGTCCGGATGGATGCTAATGGGTGTACCCGGAGCCATGTATTTATCTGGCGCGTCTTCGTTATGGATCGCCTTCGGCTTAGTGTTGGGTGCATGGTTTAATTATTTATTGGTAGCGCCAAGACTGCGTGTGTTTACTGAAGTAGCGCACGACGCTATCACAATCCCTGACTACCTGGAGAATCGCTTTTTCGATAAAAGCCGTGTACTTCGCATAGTGGCTTCTGTGGTCATTATTATTTTCTTCACTGTCTATACCTCGTCTGGCGTGGTTGCTGGCGGTAAGCTATTCGAGTCTAGTTTTGGCTTAGAGTACCACTATGGCGTACTAATTACCGCCGGTGTAGTGGTAGCCTACACTTTGGTCGGCGGATTTATGGCGGTATCGCTAACCGACTTTATTCAAGGTTGCATCATGTTTATTGCGCTAATTCTTGTACCCTCGGTGGTAATATTTGAATTAGGTGGCATCAACCAAACGTTAACAACCTTATCGGATATCAATCCAAATTTACTCAAAATGACAGTTGATGCAAATACAGGTGAAGCATTGAGCATTATTGGGGTTATTTCTCTCATGAGTTGGGGACTGGGTTACTTTGGACAACCTCATATAATAGTGCGCTTCATGGCAATTCATTCGATAAAAGCATTACCTACCGCACGCCGCATCGGTATGTCTTGGATGATAGTCTCATTGTTCGGCGCAGCCATGACAGGTTTATTTGGTTTAGCTTATGTTATTGGTAATAACGTCCCGCTAGATGACCATGAGACAATTTTCATTGTGTTATCTCAATTACTGTTTCACCCGCTAATCGGTGGTTTTTTGCTGGCAGCAATACTGGCAGCCATTATGAGTACTATTTCGTCACAGCTTTTAGTGACGTCCAGCTCATTAACCCGTGATATTTACGCAAGCTTTATTGATAGAAACGCCAGTGAGAAATCACAAGTGTTTGTTGGACGAGTATCAGTATTTATTGTTTCTGTCGTCGCAATTTTACTTGCCTTTGGTGAAAATAAAACTATCTTAGATTTAGTAAGTAACGCTTGGGCAGGTTTTGGCGCAGCTTTTGGTCCAATGATAATTTTGTCATTAGTTTGGAAAGGTATGTCCAAAAATGCTGCAATTGCTGGTATTTTAACCGGCGCAGTGGTTGTCCTTATTTGGATTTATGCACCTCTAGGTGAAAATGGTGAAACCTTGTCTTCAACTTTGTATGAAATAATACCAGGCTTTATTGCATCGACTATTGCGATACTTATTGTTGGAAAAATTTCACCTCCGAAAACTAATGCTTTAGTAGAATTGTTCGATAAATATGAAAAGAAACTTGAAGAAGAACATATTGGATAATTAATGGCATTTTACGCAGCTCGTCAGCCCATATTAGATATTAATAAAGAGTTAGTAGGATACGAGCTGCTGTTTCGTACCAGTCTAGAAAATATTTTTCCTCAAGTTGATGAGGAAAAAGCAACGTCGAAAATGCTCGAAGGCCTATATCTTGATATGGGCCTTGATAAAATTGCAGAAGGCAAAAAGGCCTTTATTAATTTTAGCAAACAAACTTTACTAAATGGTTTTGCTACTCTCTTACCGAAAGACAAAATTGCCATTGAAATTTTAGAAAGTGTTCAGCCTACTCAAGCGGTTTTCTTTCATATGAGAGAACTTCATCAAATGGGCTATACCATTGCGTTAGATGACTTTATTCACGGAGAACTATGGGAACCCTTCTACCCCTATTGTAATATCATAAAGGTTGATTGCTTGAGCATTACCGATACAGATCTGATGATGACTGTAGAAGTTGCTAAACGTCATCCTCATATTCAGTTATTAGCAGAAAAGGTAGAAACTGTTGAAATCTATAAAAAATATAAGGCTATAGGTTTTACTATGTTTCAGGGGTATTTCTTTGCCAAGCCGGAAGTTATTAAGAGTGTATCCTTATCAACACCGCAGGCGGTAGTTTCTAAATTACTGGCTGAAGTAACTAAACCTGAGCCTGATATTGAGAAAATCACCCGTACCTTCGAATCTGATGCGGCGCTTTCTTTCAAACTATTGAGATATACCCAATCGCCTCTTTTTAAACGCCAAAGAAAAGTTGAAAGTATTAAGCAAGCAATCGTAATGCTTGGAAAACGTGAGTTAGAACGTTTTATTATGTTGCTTTTTGCTGCCGTGTTCTGCGAAGCCAAACCTAACGAACTCATTAAATTATCTCTCAAACGCGCTAAATTTTGTGAAGATTTAGCGGGTCAACTTTCCCAGAGTTCTTCTACTGCGTTTTTAGCAGGTATGTTGTCTCTCTTGGATGCGATGTTGGATACTAACCTACCCTCAGTTATTAGCAAATTGCCTCTGACGGATGAAATAAAATTAGCACTAGTAAGAGAAGAAGGTATCTTAGCAGAGTATTTAAAACTTAATGCGGATATCGAAATGGCTAATTGGGATAACTTAAAACTTAAAGCAAAACATCTTAATCTGGATATACCAACTATCCTTAAAATTCATAGTGAAGCAGCTGATTGGGCTGACCGTCAAACCAGTATTTTTAATTAGATAACGTTTGTCATATAAATTAAATCGTTCCTAGGTTATATTGGGCGCCACACACAAAACACGCACCAAATTTTTACTCCTATATAACAAAACCGAATAAATAGTTATAAATTGGCTATTAACGATAGCAAATTAGCATAAATATTCTGAGTTTAAATGTGTTAAAGTTCTATACATAGAAATTTTTAATATATGCAAATAGACTCACTGAGACTTAATGTTAGGTCGAGGTAAATTAACTTTTCAAGGACACTGTAGATGACAATAGATTTGCCAAAAATGACGCATCTTAGACAGCTTGAAGCGGAAAGTATCCATATTTTTCGCGAGGTCGCCGCTGAATTTGATAACCCTGTAATGCTGTATTCTGTAGGTAAAGATTCCTCCGTTTTATTACACATCGCCCGAAAGGCATTTGCGCCAGGCACTATACCCTTCCCGTTGTTACATGTTGATACCACATGGAAATTCAGAGAAATGATTGAATTTCGGGACTTAATGGCGAAAAAATATAATTTAAATCTTCTAGTCCACATCAATGAAGAAGGTGTAAAAAACAACATAAACCCTTTCAGTGTAGGCAGTGCTAAGCACACCGACATAATGAAAACTCAGGGTTTAAAACAAGCATTGAACAAATATAAATTTGATGCGGCTTTCGGTGGTGCTCGCCGAGACGAAGAGAAATCGCGAGCAAAAGAGCGTGTTTATTCGTTCCGTGATGACAATCATCGCTGGGATCCGAAAAACCAGCGTCCTGAATTATGGAACATTTACAACAGCCAAATTAATAAAGGCGAAAGTATCCGTGTATTTCCTATGTCGAACTGGACTGAATTAGATATTTGGCAATACATCTATATGGAAAACATTGAAATTCCCTCTTTGTATTTAGCGAAACCTCGTCCTGTGGTAGAGCGTGATGGTGTTTTGATAATGGTTGATGATGATCGCATGCCGTTAAATGAGGGGGAAACCCCTGAAATTAAATCGGTTCGCTTTAGAACTTTAGGCTGTTATCCACTCACTGGTGCGGTTGAATCTACAGCAGCTACTTTGCCAGAAGTTATTCAAGAAATGTTGTTGACCAAGACTTCTGAACGTCAAGGTCGGGTAATTGACCACGATTCTTCTGGTTCAATGGAGAAGAAAAAGATGGAAGGTTATTTCTAATGAGTTCAAATATCGTATGGCATCAACATACTGTTGATAAAAAGAGTCGAGCAGAAGCATTAAACCAAAAACCTGCCGTAGTCTGGTTAACAGGCTTATCAGGCTCAGGTAAGTCTACCGTTGCTAATTTGTTGGAAAAGAAACTTTTTGAACAAAAATATAAAACCTATTTATTAGATGGTGACAATGTTCGTCACGGTCTTTGCGGAGACTTAGGGTTTGATGATAAGGCGCGTGTTGAGAATATTCGTCGCATCAGTGAAGTTGCAAAGCTATTTGTTGATTCTGGCACTATTATTATCACCGCTTTCATTTCGCCGTTTAAAGCAGACCGTGATTTTTGCCGCTCTTTGTTAGAAAAAGGCGAGTTTGCAGAGGTTTTTGTTGATACACCTCTGGAAGTCTGCGAGCAAAGAGACCCTAAAGGTTTGTACAAAAAGGCACGCTCTGGTGATATCAAACACTTCACAGGTATTGATTCTGAATATCAAGCACCCGCTGATCCAGAAGTGCATTTGACCTACATCGAAGACGAAGCGCCTGAAGCAACCGCTGAACGTTTATATGAAGCATTACTAGCAAAAGGATTTTTGTCTTGAGTTCATTTAAATTGACAACTGAACTGGCACAAGCGGTAAAGCAAATTGCCGTAGATGCCGGCAGTAAGATAATGGAAATTTACGAGCGTGATTTCGATATATACGAGAAAAACGATTCGTCACCTCTAACAGAAGCTGACTTAGCAGCCCATAACCATATAGTTACTGAGCTAAATAAGCTCACTACGCTTCCAATTTTATCAGAAGAATCAGCTGATATTGATTGGCAAGAGCGCAAAACCTGGACCCGCTATTGGTTAGTTGATCCCCTTGACGGAACCAAGGAATTCATTAAGAAAAATGGCGAATTTACTGTCAACATTGCCTTAATAGAATTTGGTGAACCAACCTTTGGTGTAGTTCATGCACCCGCATTATCGAAAACCTTTGTGGGCATTGTAGGTGAAGGCGCTTATGTGGAAGAAGGTGGTACTCAACGAGACATTTCCACCGCAGATACTTCCTCTGTATCCCTATGGAAAGTTGTAGGCTCTCGTTCGCATCAAAGCCCTGAAATAAATAAAGTGCTTGATGCCCTTGATGGCGAAACCGAATTAGTGGCTATGGGTAGTTCTCTTAAGTTATGTTGTGTGGCTGAAGGAAGCGCACATTTGTATCCACGCGTAGGTCCTACTAGTGAATGGGACACGGCTGCAGCTCATGCGGTAGTGCTAGCTGCCGGCGGTAAAGTCACAGTGCTAGACCCAGAACATCCACTCGATCCAGATGCTCATCCATTGCGATACAACCAAAAAGCATCAGTGTTAAACCCTTTCTTTATGGTGATGAGTTAAAATGAATCACGAAAACGAATTATTAAAAACAGATATAGTTGAATATTTAGCCGCGCACGAACGCAAAGATCTCATGCGCTTTTTAACTTGCGGTAGTGTAGACGATGGTAAAAGCACGTTAATCGGACGCCTTTTACACGACTCTAAAATGATCTATGAAGATCAACTAGCCGCAATCACGAATGACAGTAAAAAAGTCGGCACCACTGGCGAAAAAGTCGATTTAGCACTGTTAGTTGATGGGCTTCAAAGTGAGCGAGAACAAGGCATCACTATTGACGTTGCCTATCGATATTTTAGTACAGATAAGCGCAAATTTATTATTGCGGATACCCCAGGGCATGAGCAATATACAAGAAACATGGTAACAGGTGCTTCTACTTGTGACCTTGCTATTATCCTTGTAGATGCAAGAGCAGGTGTTAAAACGCAAACAAAACGTCACTCATTTTTGGTATCCTTGCTTGGCATTAAGCATGTTATTGTTGCCATTAACAAAATGGATTTGATGGACTACAGTGAAGAAGTTTACAACAACATCAAACGTGACTATCTAACGTTTTCTGAGCAATTAAATATTCCTGATATTCAGTTTGTGCCAATTTCAGCACTAGAAGGGGATAATGTTGTAAACAAAAGTGAGCATACACCTTGGTTCGAAGGTGAAGTATTGATGGACATGCTTAACAACATTGAAATCAGTCATGCACAAAATGACAATTTCCGTTTCCCTGTTCAGTACGTTAATCGACCAAATCTAAACTTTAGAGGTTTTGCTGGCACTATAGTATCAGGCAGCATAAAGGTGGGAGATGAAATTACTGTTCTGCCTTCTAAAAAGACCTCAAAGATTAAGTCTATTACCACCTTTGATGGTGACCTAGACAAAGCGACAGCGCCATTTGCGGTCACTTTAACCTTAGAAGATGAAATTGATATTTCTCGTGGCGATATGATCGTTAAAAGTGAGAACTTGCCGCTGAATACCAACACCTACAGAACCCATTTAGTATGGATGTCTGAAGACGCCATGATCCCTAATAAGCAATACAATTTTAAATTTGCGACAAAATTAGTATCTGGCAGTATTCGAAATATCTCTCATCAAATCGATGTGAATACTTTAGAAGAAAGCGACGCAGTACATTTAAATCTTAATGAAATAGGCGTGGTTGACATACAATTGACCCAACCCGTTGCCTGTGATCCTTATACGGAAAACCGTGCCACAGGCGCTTTCATTATGATTGATCGCTTAACCAACGGCACAGTGGGCGCAGGTATGATCATTAATGCCGCTCAAGTAGCTAACACTAAATCTACATTCTCTGAGTTTGAACTAGAATTTAATGCTTTAGTGCGCAAACACTTCCCACATTGGGGCGCTGCCGACATCAGCAAAATGTAAATTTGTTAAATTATGTTCAAAAATGGGGCAAAAATGCCCCATTTTTTGTCGATTAATCATTTACATTTCAGTATGCTAAAGACAAATAAGTAACTCTAAGTAAGACTTTCTGTGCTGAGTAAAACCCATATTACCGTTGCTCAAAATGCGTCAGGCCGAAGCTTAAACGTCCCTATATATCGCATTACTGATAATCTACCTGGGCCAAAAGTATATATTCAAAGCTCTATTCACGGCGCTGAAGTCCAAGGCAATGTCGTTATTTACCACCTTATAAATGCTTTAAGACATTATCAAATTAATGGTGAAATAATTCTTGTGCCTAATTGCAACCCTGTGGGCACAAACATAAAGGCGGGTGAATATACTATGGGCCGTTTTGATCCCGTCAATGGCACCAATTGGAATCGCGGTTATCATTATGATCCTGAGGATGTCTTAAGTTTTGTAAACACAGTAAAAGCCTCTGACTCATTGAACAAAATCAAAACCCGATTTAAAGCTAAAAGAGCTAAAGTTTTGGCACAAAAGCTTCAGCAACCTTGGGGCTTAGGTTTAGCCCAACAATTAAATTTACGTTTACAACAACTGTCTGTGGATGCTGACATTGTACTTGATTTGCATAATGGGCCTGTGTCTACTCGCCATATCTATATTCCTGAATACGCAGCTCAGTCAGCGTCATTATTTTCAATTCCCCATGTAATTTTTATTCCAAATAAATTTGCCGGCGCTTTGGATGAAGCCTCTTTTTGTCCATGGTGGACCTTACAAGAACAATTAGAGCAAAAATTTCAGCGACCTTATGACTTTGGAGTCGAGGCATTTACCATAGAAATGGGTAGCCAAGAAGTGATTGACTTTGATGAGGGTAAAGATGATGCCCACAGTATTTTGAGTTATTTAACCAACAAACAGGTTTTACAAAACGGCGACTATTCACCTCTAAATATTACTCGTTATGGTGTGAAACTTGCAGATTATAAAACCTTGTACACAGATTTTGGCGGTATGGTTGAATACTGCGCCAAACCGGGGCAATTTATTCAGAAAGGCGGCATAATGGCCAAGGTATTAAACATTGATAACCTTGATCAAGAAAGTGCGGTAAATGAACTTAGAGCACCTTGTCCCCTTATTCCGATCTTACATTTTCCATCGGCGTCTGTATTAAGCGGTACTCAACTGTATAAGTGTTTTACTCGCTATTGGAAAATTTAACTCTGTAACTATGTGCAACAGGTATATTTGGTTCTAAGAAAGAACAAATTAACACTACACAAAAAGATAGTTCTCACGTTCAATGAGAGATGGAAAATAAGAGCGTGTTTAAACAAATGGAATCAAAGGTAGTATGTCAATAAGTCAAATAGCGGTTATTTTTATATTTGTAGGTACAATTGCCGCATTGATCTTTAGTAATAAGCGCCCTGCTGGCATATTTGCCGCTAGCACATTAAGTTTAATGCTGATCCAACAAATCAGTTTTGATGACATTTTAAGTAATGCGACCAACACAGGCTTGGTGACCTTAATTCTATTATTAATCGTGAGTAACTCTCTTGATAAAACAACATTTTTGAAGAAGTTAGGCCGGAAAATAATCTCAACATCTTATTTTGCGTCTTATGCAAAGCTATTTGGATTAACCTTTTTTTCTTCAGCAATACTTAACAACACAGCCGTAGTGGCTAGTTTGATCAGTAGTGTTAAACAAAATCAGTTACATCCTGCCTCTAAGTTATTAATTCCTCTTTCATACGCAGCCATCCTAGGCGGTACAGTTACGCTCATTGGTACATCCACCAACCTGATAGTGGATAGTTTCTTGATCGAACATGGGCATTCAGGATTTGAGTTTTTTGATTTCACTATTTTTGGTCTGACAGCCGGATTAATCTGTGGCCTTGTGTTGTTTTTCTTAACCAAATTGTTACCAACATTTAGTGGCAATAAATCCAATTACACGAGTTATTTATTAGAAGCAGATGTAGAAGAAAATTCTGAGCTCATCGGTAAGACCGTTGAGCAAAATCATCTTAGAAATTTACCTGAGCTATTCCTTATCGAAGTAATTCGTAACAACAAAATTATCAGCCCAGTGGCACCCGATATGGAAATTGAGGCTGGCGATAAATTAATTTTTACGGGGAATATTAAGCACATTGATAATATTGGACACATCAAAGGGTTGACCATGTTTGCTGAGGCAGATGGACTACTCGGAGATAACCTAACCGAAGTGATCATCTCCAACCGAGCACCAATATTAGGTAAAACCTTAAAATCAGTTGGTTTTCGAGCCCTTTTTGATGCCGCCGTTGTAGCCATTCGAAGAGATGGAGAGTCAATCTCCGGTAAAATTGGAGAATTAAAATTAGAAGCAGGTGACTTTTTGTTATTAGCCACAGGTAACGATTTTCATCGACGACAAAACATATCGAAAAACTTCTTTATTGTGTCCGAACAAAAAATCACGCAAAAGTTAACGCCTTGGCAAGAAAGTATTACTTGGACAGGATTTTTCATCACTATACTTTTAGCTGCCTTATCAATATTACCATTGGCAACTGGTCTGTTATTTTTAGCCGCAGCCTTGGTTGTCTGTAAAATTACGTCTATTGCCGAAATTAAACGCCACCTTCCATTAAACTTGATATTGGTGATCGTTGGAGCACTTTGTTTGGCCCAGGGGTTAGAATCTTCGGGAGTATTAAACCAATTAACTGATTTCATCACGCCTTATCTACAAACATCATCCCCTATTTTTGCGTTGATTTTAGTCTACTTAATCACCTTGCTATTGACTGAATTTGTCACCAATAACGCAGCCGCTGCATTGATGTTTCCATTTGCCTATGGATTAGTGATTAGTATGAATTTACCCCTGATGCCCTTTGCATTAGCAGTTGCTTTTGCAGCTAGTGCTAGTTTCATTTCACCTTATGGGTATCAAACCAACTTGCTAGTATTCAGTGCCTCAGATTATAAGTTTAAGCATTTTGCAAAGGTAGGAACGCCGATTTCTATTTTGTACAGCTCAATCGTCATCGGCATGCTGACTTGGTATTACTTTTAATCCTGTTTGTTTTTGTTAATGAGTTATATTGGCGCCAATTGTAGGCCCAACCCGGAGCTCTGTGGCTAATTAATAAACAAAGAGAAACAGGCGCTAGTACTGATTGATCTTAATTGTGCTAATTTGTTATGAGGAATATCATAAAATTTGCGCAATATTTCCCCTGCAATCAGTTGAAAAAGCCGAAAACTCTGGTACTATCCCCTCATCAAATTTTTAGCCGAAAAATGACAATAGAGTGATTACGAGATTTAACCACCACCATCATAACAACACATAACCTTTCAGGTATGTGCTTGGAAGGTATTATTCCTTCCAAGTCGGCGAGTAAACCCTAGCCCTCGGAAGGAACTTTCGGGGGTTTTTTCTTTTTAGCTCAATGATTTTACAACACCTATATTAGTAAGGAATTGATTTATGAGCGATACAACGAGACTTCGCATTGCCGTACAAAAATCTGGCCGACTCAGTGATGACAGCATTGCTTTGCTAAAGGCCATTGGCATTAAACTGCAAATACGGGATCGTCTGTTAATAGCCCATAGTACTAATCAGCCTATAGATCTTCTAAGAGTTAGAGATGACGATATTCCAGGACTTGTAATGGATGGTGTTGTTGATCTGGGGTTTATTGGTGAAAACGAACTTGAAGAAAAAATGCTTGAGCGTCAAGCAGCCAATAAAAAATCAGATTATAAATCGTTAAGACGACTCGATTATGGTGGTTGTCGCCTTTCCATTGCAGTACCAAACGAAATGCAATACACCTCAATAGCTTCTCTTTCAGGCAAAAAGGTAGCCACTACTTATCCATATTTACTGGAGCGTTTCTTTGCGGCAGAAAATGTTGATGCACAAGCGGTTATGTTAACAGGCTCTGTGGAAGTTGCTCCGCGAGCCGGTGTAGCAGATGCTATTTGTGACTTAGTATCAACAGGTGCAACCTTAGAAGCCAACGGTTTATGTGAGCGAGACGTAGTTTTCAAATCTAAAGCGGTGTTGATTCAAAAATCTGAACCTTTAAGTGAAGAAAAACAGCAATTAGTCAATCGTTTGCTACCAAGGATTGATGGCGTTATTCAAGCTAAAGAAAGTAAGTACATTATGCTACACGCACCAAAGAATTATTTGGAACAGGTCAATCGCTTGTTACCTGGTGCTGAAAATCCCACTGTATTGCCTTTGGCTGGTCATGATGATCGCGTTGCAGTGCACGTTGTATCCTCTGAAACTCTTTTCTGGGAAACCATGGAAAAGTTAAAAGCCCTAGGTTGTAGTTCAATACTCGTACTACCGATTGAGAAAATGATGGGGTAATGTGCGATGACAATTGCTCAATCAATATTAAACTGGTCGAGTTTAAATGACGCTCAAAAGCGTCAAGCGCTCGCTCGCCCCGCAATTTCAAATTCAGAAAAGTTGCGCAATACGGTGTCGGTGATCATCTCTAAGGTTCGAAATGAAGGAGATAACGCGCTTTTGTCCTATGCTAAAGAGTTCGATAAAGTAAACCTGACGCAATTAAAACTAACTAGCGTACAAATTCAGCAGCAAATCGATACATTAAGTGATGAAGTCAAAGCTGCCATAGATCTCGCGTATGAGAATATACGAGCGTTTCATTTAGCCCAGTACCCTAAAAATATTCGCTTAGAAACTAAGCCGGGCGTAGTGTGTGAACAAAAACATGCGCCTATTCCAAGAGTGGGTCTTTATATTCCTGGTGGCACAGCACCTCTGCCTTCTACTGTATTAATGCTCGGGGTTTGTGCCCAAGTTGCCGAATGTCCTTTACCGGTTATTTGTACACCACCCAATAAACAAGGCTTGGTGGCGCCTGAAATATTATACGCAGCGAATAAATGTGGTATTTCTGACGTTTATTTAGCTGGCGGCGCTCAAGCAATAGCGGCATTGGCTTTTGGAACGGAAAGTATTCCCAAAGTTGATAAAATTTTCGGCCCCGGCAACAGTTTTGTGACGGAAGCAAAACAACAAGTGAGTCAAACCGTCGAAGGCGCAGCCATTGACATGCCTGCTGGACCATCCGAGGTCATGGTATTAGCCGATAAAGACGCTAATCCAGCCTTTGTTGCATCCGACCTATTATCTCAAGCTGAACACGGTGTGGATTCACAAGCTGTGTTAGTCAGTGATTCAATGGTACTGATTGAACAAGTTCAGCAAGAAGTAGAAAGTCAGCTGTCACAACTTCCCCGTAAAGAGATTGCCGCAGCCTCAATCGCCAATAGCCGTTATATCTTTTGCGATGACTTAGTAAGTTGTATAACAGTGGTGAACGAATATGCCGCAGAACACCTGATTGCACAAATTAACAGTGCGGAAAACCTGGTAGATAAACTAGCAAACGCAGGGTCTATTTTCGTAGGTCCTTGGTCTCCAGAATCAGCTGGAGACTACGCCAGCGGTACTAATCACGTATTACCTACCTATGGCTATGCTCGCAATTATTCCAGCTTGGGGTTGTTAGATTTTATGCGTCGTTTTACTGTGCAAACGCTTAGTCCCACTGGTATCCAAAACATCGGGCCTGCCATTATGCGCTTGGCGGAAGCAGAAGGTTTAGACGCACATAAAAAAGCAGTCGAACTTCGTTTGCAGCAACTTGCTAAACAAGGAAAAGCATAATGGCTGATTGGATAGATAATATTACCAATAACTATGTCAGGAAGCTGGTGCCATATCAGTCAG
The DNA here is from genome assembly GCF_050306235.1 of Glaciecola sp. 1036. Lineage (NCBI taxonomy): Bacteria > Pseudomonadati > Pseudomonadota > Gammaproteobacteria > Alteromonadales > Alteromonadaceae > Glaciecola > Glaciecola sp. 1036. The sequence goes on from NZ_JBLWFH010000013.1 coordinate 61,271, forward strand.
CTCGTCGATTATTCTCTTCTGATAGCGCCCAAGGTCAGCCTTTATGGTTAAACGCAAATGAAGCCCCAGAAGCTGAAAATATCGACATTGACTCTAGCTTATTCAATCGTTATCCAGATTGCCAACCTACCAGTGTGATAGATGCTTATGCAGCCTATGCGGGGTTAAACAAGAAACAAGTCTTGGTGTCTAGAGGTGCTGATGAAGGCATAGAGCTGATAATTCGGGCTTTTTGTGCGCCAGGAAAAAGTAGCATTCTAATTTGCCCTCCCACTTATGGCATGTATGCCATTAGTGCTGAAACCTTTAATGTTGGGGTAGAAAGAGCTCCCCTAAATAAGGATTTTACCTTACAGCTTGATGAAATTGAAAAATATGTAGACAAGGTGAATGTGGTTTTTCTGTGTTCTCCGAATAATCCCACAGGAACACTGATTTCCCAACAACAAATTCGTCAGGTCTTGTCCATGTTCGAAGGAAAAGCTGTAGTAGTGCTAGATGAAGCTTACATAGAATTTTCCCATCAGGACAACCAAAGTGCCTTGCTAGCCGAATATGAAAATTTGGTCATTTTACGTACCTTATCTAAAGCTTTTGCATTAGCAGGTATTCGTTGTGGCTTTACCTTAGCAAGTGAAAAAATAATCCAAACCCTATTAAAAGTCATAGCGCCCTACCCTGTACCAGCTCCAGTAGCGCAGGTAGCAGCGAAAGCTTTATCGACTACAGGCATTAATAAAACATTGGTTCGAGTGAAAAAACTCAGTAGTGAGTTGACGCGAATACAGCTGCATTTGTTGACTATTGAAGGTGTTTCAATTGTGGGTGATACCAAAGGTAATTTTGTATTGTTTCGACATCCTGAAAACCCAGAATTAATGCAATATCTGGTGTCCCAAAACCTATATATTCGCGATCAGTCAAAGCAATTACTACTCGACAATTGTTTACGAATTACGGTGGGAACCGTAGATGAGAATAATCGTTTATTAGATGCAATTAATGCATTTTTTACTAACCCCTTAGCGCGTCAAAATAAGGAATAAACTATGGGTCAGCAAGCTATATTATTTATCGATAGAGATGGCACCTTAGTGGAAGAGCCTCCCATTGATAAACAACTGGACTCATTGCAAAAGTTGGTATTTGAACCGCAAGTAATCCCCGCTCTTCTAGCGTTGCAAAAAGCAGGCTTTCGCCTGGTGATGGTGTCCAATCAAGATGGATTAGGTACCTCAAGTTTCCCGCAACAAGACTTTGATGCTCCTCACAACATGATGATGCAGATATTTTCTAGTCAAGGGGTAGTTTTTGATGACGTGCTAATTTGTCCGCATTTTCCAGAAGATGAATGTAGTTGCCGTAAACCTAAACTTGGTTTAGTCAAAGATTATCTTCAACAAGGAAAAGTAGATTTTACTCGTTCCTTCGTTATTGGTGACAGAGATACAGATGTGCAACTCGCTGAGAACATGGGTATCACCGGCATTAAATATGATCGCAAAGAAACAAATTGGCCAGCGATTGTGACTCAATTGACTGTCAATGCACGTATTGCTGAAGTTACCCGAAAGACCAGTGAGACCGACATTCAGGTAAAAGTAAATCTAGATAGCCAGTCCAAATCGAAGATACATACAGGGCTTGGTTTCTTTGATCATATGTTAGATCAAATAGCCACCCACGGTGGGTTTTATCTAGAACTTAATGTGAATGGCGATTTGCACATAGATGATCATCATAGTGTGGAAGATACAGCTTTGGCTTTAGGTGAAGCATTGAAGAAAGCACTGGGTGACAAACGTGGTATTGGCCGTTTCGGATTTGCTTTACCTATGGATGAGTGCAGAGCTGAATGCATTATGGATATTTCAAATAGACCGCATCTTAAATTTGAAGCCGAATTTAGCCGAGATCAAGTGGGTGAAATGGCAACTGAAATGGTGCCGCACTTTTTCTATTCAATTGCTCAAGCCATGGGACTTTCATTGCACCTAAGTACCACTGAAGGGAATGCGCACCACCAAGTCGAAAGTTTATTTAAAGTGTTTGGCCGAGCATTACGTCAAGCCATCAGTAAACAGGGTGATGCACTTCCAAGTTCAAAAGGAACCTTGTAAATGTCTGCCAATAAAGTCACTGTGATTAATACAGGTTGTGCCAATATCTCTTCAGTTAAGTTTGCAATGGAGCGTTTAGGTGCTCAAGTGACGGTATCTGATGACATTGCCGAAATTGCAAAATCTGAACGTCTGATATTACCCGGTGTAGGCGCAGCACCTGCGGCAATGAAAAGCATTAATACCAAACATTTAAGCGCTTGCATTCAGAATTTGACTCAACCTGTTTTGGGTGTCTGTTTAGGGATGCAACTCATGGTTGAAGCTTCTGCTGAAAATGATTTGGGAAATTCTGCCATTACACCATGTCTAAACTTGATGCCGGGCAAAGTAGAACGTATGCAAGTAGGTGAACTGCGCCTGCCTCATATGGGCTGGAATCAAGTCAGTAGTGTAGAGCAGAATCCGCTATTTGCTGGAGTTGATGATGGCAGTTATTTCTATTTCGTGCATAGTTTTGCAGTGGCTAAATACAGTCAAACACTCGCCACTTGTGAATATGGCATGACATTCTCTGCCGCTATACATTATAAAAACTTTTTTGGTGTGCAATTTCACCCTGAACGCAGCAGTCAAGCCGGCGCTCAGTTGTTGCGTAACTTTTTAACCATGTAATGAATTTGGAAATCAACCTATGATAATTCCAGCAATAGATCTGATTGATGGCAAAGTCGTGCGCTTATTTCAAGGTGACTATGCACAAACCACTGAATATCAAAAAGACCCTATAGAAGTCGTGCATAAATATGCAAATGCAGGGGCAAAGATTTTGCATATAGTTGACCTCACAGGGGCAAAAGACACCAGTAAACGCCAGATTTCATTAATTAAAGATATGGTTGCCACCGGCGTCATGCGCTTTCAAAGTGGCGGCGGAATTCGCTCAGAAAAAGATGTCCAAGATCTGTTAGATGCTGGAATTGAACGCGTTGTTATTGGTTCGTTAGCAGTGTCAGAGCAAGCACTTGTCGCCTCATGGTTTGAAAAATACGGCGCCGATAAAATAGTCCTGGCCTTGGATGTTAATATAGATTCTGAAGGCAACAAATTCGTTGCAACTCACGGTTGGCAACAAGATTCTGGCGTCAGCATAGAGTCGCTGATTCAGTTTTATTCCCAAGTAGGATTAAAACACGTGCTATGTACAGACATTAGTCGTGACGGGACTTTGCAAGGTTCTAATAATGCCTTGTATGCAGAATTAGTAAAAGAATATCCACAGATTGAATGGCAAGCTTCTGGTGGAATAGGCAGTTTGCAAGACATACAAGCACTGATTCCGACAAAATGTCAGCACGTAATTTTAGGTAGAGCCTTATTGGAAGGAAAATTCACCCTAGAGGAGGCATTAGCATGTTGGCCAAACGCATAATTCCCTGCTTAGATGTCCGCGATGGTGTCGTAGTTAAGGGCGTTAAATTCCGTAATCACGAAATTATTGGTGACATAGTGCCACTAGCAAAACGCTATGCAGAAGCGGGTGCTGACGAATTAGTGTTTTATGACATTACGGCATCCAGCGATCAAAGAGTGGTGGATAAGAGTTGGGTCACCAAAATTGCCCAAGTAATCGACATTCCGTTTTGTGTTGCTGGCGGAATAAAAAGTGTTGCTGATGCTGGTATCATTTTAGAAATGGGGGCTGATAAAATTTCAGTCAATAGCCCTGCTTTATCAAATCCGCAATTAATCACTGATTTATACAATACATTTGGTCAACAATGTGTGGTGGTGGGTGTAGACAGCTTCTACAATGAGCAAAGCGGAAATTATGAAGTTTATCAGTTTACTGGTGATGAAAAACGTACAGCTAAAACCAAATGGCAAACCCTAGACTGGATAAAAGAAGTGCAAGCCCGCGGAGCTGGTGAAATTGTGCTTAATTGTATGAATCAAGATGGTGTTAGAAAAGGATACGACATCTCGCAATTGGCAGCTGTCCGTGAGGTTTGTAATGTACCTCTTATAGCCTCTGGCGGTGCTGGCGAAATGCAGCACTTCAAAGATGTGTTTGAACAAGCTGACGTAGATGGCGCGCTCGCTGCATCCGTTTTTCACAAAGCAGTGATAGACATCCCTGAACTCAAGCGCTGGTTAAAATCCCAGCAAATATCAATGCGAGATTGTTAGCTTCATCAGCAACAGTATTTACTAATAAAACTTACAGAATTCTATTATGAAGATTACAAAAGATAACCTAGACCAATTAGATTGGCAAAAGATGGATAGTCTAATGCCTTGTATTGTGCAAGATGCCACAAGTGGCCAAGTCTTAATGCATGGTTATATGGATCAAGCTGCGTTAGAAAAAACCTTAGACAGCCAGTTAGTGACTTTTTTTAGTCGCTCAAAACAGCGTTTGTGGACCAAAGGCGAAACCTCAGGCAACGTTTTAGCTCTTGTTGACGTTAGCACAGATTGTGATCTTGACGCTTTATTAGTGCTTGCCAATGCACATGGGCCAACTTGTCATAAAGGCACCCTTTCTTGCTTTGCTGCTGCAGAAAGTTCTGATTTCGGTTTCCTTGCGCAATTAGAGTCTATTATTGCTGAGCGTAAAAATGCTTCTCCGGACTCCAGTTATACGGCCAGTTTATTTAATAAAGGGATTAAACGAATTGCGCAAAAAGTAGGAGAAGAAGGTGTTGAAACTGCATTAGCGGCAACGGTAAAAGACCTTGAAGAGCTTAAAAATGAATCCGCAGATTTACTCTATCATTTAACCGTTTTACTACAGGCGAGTGATTTAGAATACAAAGATGTAATTGCTATTTTAAGAGAAAGACACAAGCAATAGGTTAAAAATCAAACAGTTTTTCGTCGGTAAATAATTAACTTTGGACGTCTTTGCATAGTTAATATTTATTCTTAAACCGCTTTATTAAAAGCCTGATTTATATAGAAGTTCTTTCATTCAATCAGGCTTTACATATCCCACTCCATTTATTCACAATTAAATAACATTATTGCTGGGTACGGTTTTCGTTGTCAGGGCGAAAACAAGTTGATACATTAAGTTAATGGCGCTGGTTATGTGCTTGGAATTTATTACTTTTTACTCAGTTTAATACTTAACTACAAGAAAATAATCATACGGGGTTAGTTTGAATCATACACTGCGACTCGCCATCATTTTAGTCTTTATGTGGTTGCTGCTCTCTGACATGTTCGAGCCGCTGCTACTGACATTTGGATTGTTTTCCGTAGGATTCTCCTTGTGGATTACGACACGAATGTTAAAAATCGACAAAGAGAGGTACACCTTCTTTGTCACTGGCAGTTTTATAAAGTTTCTATTCAAACTCGGTATTAAAGTTATTCAATCAAATATAGATGTCAGCGCGAGAATATTGGGATTCAAACCTGTAGAGTCGACTTTTATTACCATAAAAATGCCCTATAAAGACGATGTGGCTCAAGTGCTTTACGCAAATGCAATTACTCTAACACCGGGCTCTTCAAGCATAGCGTTAGATGATAACTACTTATTAGTACATACAATCAGCGAACAAAGTGCCCATGATCTGGCTAGTGGCGACATGTTAAATATTATGCCGAAACAGTACGCCATCCATGACGTAGAGATTGAATCCAAATGACGCTTTATTTTCTAATTGCCGCAATAGCAATCATGTTTACCATGGCATTAGCACTGTGCAGAGCATTGCTGGGGCCAAGTGTTTTTGATCGCATTCTGGCAGTCAACATGTTTGGTACTAAAGCCGTTCTGTTGGTCGCCATCTTTGCTTTTTTCAGTGGGCGTCACGATTTATTGGATATTGCATTGCTGTACTCTTTATTAAACTTTGTTGGTGTAATTGCTGCGCTCCGTTTAGTCGAAAGAGGGAAATTTTTTGCTAATAACAAAGGCCATAGTGTAAAAATGGAGGACGAATAATATGCTAGATATATTCAGTTTCATTTTTGTAGGTCTAGGTTGTCTGTTAGGCTTAATAGGTGGTATTGGTATTCTTCGACTACCGGATACCTACGCACGTCTGCATGCAGTAGGTGTCACCGATACCCTGTGTACTTTCTTAATTTTGTTTGGCTTAGCCCTTCAAATCACCGAATACATTGTTCTCTCTAAACTCATTTTGATTTTTCTATTTTTGGCCTTCACGAGCCCTGCATCTTCGTATGCATTAGCTAATAATGCTTGGCGTTGGGGATTAAGACACAACCAAAAAATTCATACACTTTCCATTGACCAAACGGAAACACAAAAAGAGGTGGAAAAATGAGTTTACTGGTAAATTTAGTACTGTTGTTTTTCTTATTAGTTATGGCGCTGGCTGTACTGAAAACTAAGCATTTATTTGCCATGGCGATGTTGTTTGGACTTTATAGCCTGTTAGTTGCTGGACTTTTTGTTGTACTTGACGCGCCAGATGTAGCTTTCACTGAAGCAGCTGTGGGCACTGGAATTTCCACCGTACTCATGTTGGTCACTTTAGCTTCAATTCGTGATGGTCATGAAGCCACCACCCATGGTAAATATCGCGTCGCGCCTCTTGTCATCTGTATTTTCATGGGCGGATTGTTAATTTTCGGTACTCACGATATTGCAGAATTAGGCGATGCCAATAGCGCCCCCAACAGAGAAGTTGCTGCTCGATATATTGAAAAAGGTCAAAGTGAAACTGGTGTGCCCAACTTGGTGACTGCAGTACTTGCTAGTTATCGCGGATTCGACACTTTAGGTGAGGTCACTGTGGTATTGACCGCAGGCATAGGTGTTTTGTTATTACTTGGTAAGCGTAAAAAAATTCATGTAAAAACATCCGGAGGCGGCAATGGGAAATGATCTGATTTTACGTGTTGTTACCAAATGGCTGTCACCGGTGATCATTTTATTCGCACTATATGTGCAGTTTCATGGAGATTATAGTCCAGGAGGAGGTTTTCAAGCAGGCGTAATCTTTTCCTCCGCCATTCTTTTGTACGGACTCACATATGGACTTGATGCTGCATTAAAAGTTGTGCCCGAAACCGCACTCAAAGTCTGCGCCAGCATTGGAGTACTCTTGTACACCGGCGTTGGGGTGGTGTCTATGCTCAGAGGCGGGAATTTTTTAAATTACAGTGTGCTTTTAGATAGCCCCATTGCCGGTCAACATCTAGGTATTATCGTCATTGAATTGGGCGTTGGCATTACCGTAGCTTCCGTAATGATTCTATTATTTTTTACCTTTGCTAGACGAGTAACGCCAGAATGATGTCTGAATTTAATATGAGTGACGCTTTAAATTATGTTGCTGGCCACATCAACTATTGGATGATTATTGCTGTAATGATGGTGGGCTTGTACACCCTAATCAGCCGCACTAATTTGATGAAAAAATTGGCCGGTTTATCCATGTTTCAAACCGCTGTTATCTTGTTTTATGTAAGTTTAGGCAAAGTGACGGAGGGAACAGTTCCTATAATAGATCAAGGTTACACACTTTATTCAAATCCCCTGCCCCAAGTGTTGATGTTGACCGCTATTGTAGTCGGTGTAGCCACCACGGCCTTAGGCTTTGCTTTGGTCATAAGAATTAAGGAGTCTTACCACAGCATTGAAGAAAATGAGATTGAAGCCATGGATGGAAAAGAATGACTGAACAAATCACCATCCTGTTAATTGTTATTCCATTAATTGCAGCGCCTATTACTGCGCTGTTTAAACAAAACTTTTATGCCTGGATGATTACCCTTTTGGTATCCATATGTTGTGGCGTGATAAGCGGCTACATTCTGCTCGAAGTGATCGATGGTAAACATTTAATTTACGAATTGGGCGGATGGCGTCCTCCTTGGGGCATAGAATACAAAATTGACTCACTTAATGCTTTTATCGCCTTTATCGTAAGTGTTATTGCTATTGTGACTAACATTTTTGCTTATCGAAGTGTGCCTACGGAAATTAGCAAACAAAATATCGGATTGTTTTATGCAGCCATGCAGCTTTGCTTACTTGGTCTTTTGGGTATTGCATTAACGGGCGATATCTTTAATTTGTTCGTGTTTTTAGAAATTTCATCGTTATCTAGTTATGCCCTCATTAGCATGGGGAAAAAACGCCAAGCGTTAACCGCCGCGTTTTCTTATCTGATTTTGGGCACCATAGGCGCAACCTTTTTCTTAATTGGGGTTGGCTTCTTGTTTGCCGCTTCAGGTAGTTTAAACATTTCAGATATCGCCAATCGTTTCCATACCTTCGAAGATATGCAACTGGTGGTTACTGCTTTCATCTTTATTGTGCTAGGTCTAGCGTTAAAGGCCGCGATATTTCCTTTACACAGTTGGTTACCCAACGCCTATGGCTTTGCACCATCTACCGTCAGCATATTTCTATCCGCTACAGCAACAAAGGTGAGTATTTATGCCCTGATTAGAGTGCTTTTCGACCTTTATCCTGTAGATTATTGGCAATCACTGTTATTTCCTCAGATCTTATTAGTATTAGGCTGCGTTGGTGTAATTTATGGTTCATTTAGAGCCTGGCAACAAATTGAAATAAAGCGTTTATTAGCCTTTTCAAGTGTTGCGCAAATTGGTTACATCATTATCGGAATCGCCTTAATGAGCGAACTAGGCCTAACCGCCGCGGTCATTCATTTATTTAATCACGCGATCATTAAAGCAACCTTATTTATAGGTGCTGGGATTTTAATTTATCGGAGCAATACAACTAAGTTAGAAGACCTTAGGGGCTTTGGGGCTAGCATGCCATGGACGTTTGCAGCTATTACTATAGCAGGATTGAGCTTAATCGGCGTGCCAGGTACGGTTGGATTTGTAACTAAATGGTATTTGCTTGAAGCAGCAATTGAACAGAGTAAATGGATAGTGGTAATGGCCATTGTTATTGGGTCAGTTTTCGCTATTGCCTATATTTGGAAAATTGTTGAAGCACTCTACTTTAACTCAAAACGAAAAATACATATTCATAACGTGAAAAGTGGTGATATTAAGGTAGCCACGGCATCTAAAAGTATGGGACTAGCACTTTGGTTAGGCGCTTTTTCGTGCATTTATTTTGGTTTATTTACCGAGTTCCCCTTTGCGTCAGCTTACGCTGTAGCAAAAGGTTTGTTAGGACTATAGGGGTAGAATATGGAACTAACATACTGGTTAATGCTAACAATTATTACCCCTGTAGCTGGCGCATTAATAATATCTCAGCTCGACAAATATCCGAACATTCGCGAAGCCATTACCTTAATCACTGCCTTTAGCCTATTTGGTATCAATATTTGGTTATACCTTCAACATGATGGCGCAACCTATGGATATACCTTTGCAGAGCCCATTGAAGGCTTGGCCATTTCCTTTGTATTAAATGATTTTGGTCTTTTGTTTGCCCTTATTGCAAGTGGACTTTGGATTGCCACGTCAATTTATGCAATAGGCTACATGCGAGCCCATCATGAAACCCATCAAACACGTTTTTTCACCTTATTCGCAGTAGCTATTGCGGGTGTAATGGCAGTCGCTTATGCGGAAAACCTGTTCACTTTATTTATTTTTTATGAGTTTTTGACCGTTTCCACCTATCCATTAGTCACTCATGCAGGTACCAGAGAAGCTAAACGTGGCGGTCGTATCTATATACTGATTCTGATGGGGTCGAGTATTTTGTTTTTCCTTCCTGCGATGATCATTGTTTGGTTTACCGCGGGTTCTTTAGAATTTGTAAAAGGTGGTTTATTGAATGGCGCCTTGGATCCCGTCTATGTGTTGCCATTATTGGTTTTATTTTTATTAGGTATCAGCAAAGCTGGGATTATGCCGCTGCACAAGTGGCTTCCATCTGCTATGGTAGCCCCTACACCAGTGAGCGCCTTATTGCACGCGGTAGCTGTGGTAAAAGCAGGTGTGTTTTCTATCGTAAAAGTCGTTGTATTTATTTTTGGCACTGACTTTATTACTGAATCTTCCGCTAACGATTGGTTAATCTGGGTTCCAGCAATCACTATATTAATGGCGTCTTTTATTGCCTTAACCAAAGACAACTTAAAAGAACGGTTAGCTTATTCCACCATTAGTCAACTTAGTTACATCGTATTGGGTGCTATGATTGCAAATCAATTATCTATTGTCGGCGCCAGTATGCACATTGCTATGCATGCTTTCGCGAAAATTGCCCTGTTTTTCGCAGCAGGAGCAATTTTGGTCACAGCGCATAAGAAGTATGTAAGCGAATTAAAAGGGCTTGGCAGACAAATGCCATTTACCTTTGTGGTTTTCACCATAGGTACCTTGAGCATCATTGGCCTACCGTTTTTCGGCGGAATGTGGAGTAAGTGGTATTTGATATCCGGCGGATTGGAATTTACAGGCGTCCAAGCGACCTATTGGATGATCTTGATTACCCTAAGTGTCAGTTCAATGTTAAACATCTTTTATCTACTGAGTATTCCAATCCAAGGATTTTTTGCAGGAGAGCAAAAAGACGTTCAAATAAAAGAAGCACCTGTCGCCTGCTTAATTGGAATGGCAATCCCAACCTTAATGACTTTATACTTATTTTTCGATCCAGATATTGTTTACCGCCTCTCATTGGCTGTTGCTGGATAAGGCTCGCGGAGAATTTTCATGAATCAAAATAAACCCAACGCCGAAAAAATACCCTTTTTTGATAATCCCAAAAACATCAGCATTATGCTTATTAGTTTTTATGTTATTTGTGGCTTGCTGGTCATTTTAGACTTTGTGGTACACAGACACATTTATGTCAGCTTTGAAGAAATTCCCGCTTTTTACGCTATATATGGTTTTATTGCCTGTGTCGTCTTGGTGGTAATTGCAAAGGAAATGCGCAAACTGGTAATGCGTGATGAAAATTACTATCAAGATAGAGATGACACTGAATTAAATAGTCAAAGTACTGAAGATCATTCGCAGGAGTCAAAATGAGTTACACTATTCCTGCTTTCCTACCCTTTTTTATCGCTGCCTTAGTGGCATTAGTATTGCCACATCGCTTTCGCTATGTGCTAATTTTAGTACCCTTAATCAGTGGAATTTGTTTGTACATTTCTGGTGACGCTACCGCTTCCCATAGCATCTCTTTACATACATTTACCTTAGAATTGGTTGAAGTCGATAAACTCAGTTTAATGTTCGGATACTTATTCCATTTAGCTTGTTTTATTTGCTTAATTTACGCTATGCACTTAAAGGATAAATTGCACTTTGTTGCTGGGCTAAGTTATGCAGGCAGTGCGGTAGGCGCTGTTTTTGCGGGTGATTTTATTACCTTATTCATTTTTTGGGAGCTATTAGCGGTCACTTCAGCATTTCTTATATTTGCCAGAGGGACCAAAGCTGCAACAAGTGCTGGTATTCGATACCTGATGATCCAGATACTCTCTGGCGTGGCTCTATTAATAGCTGCCATTATGCATTATCAAGATGTCGGTAGTTTTGATATTGATTTTGTTGGTCTAGGGTCCGTTGCTTCTTATTTATTCCTATTTGCCTTTGGTGTAAAAGCAGCCTTCCCATTCTTACACACCTGGCTAACCGATGCTTATCCAGAAGCTACGCCTGTAGGCACAGTGTTTTTATCCGCCTTTACCACAAAAGTGGCGATTTATATGTTGGCCCGAACTTTCGCAGGTGAAGAATTATTAGTCTACATTGGCGCTGCAATGACTTGTTTCCCAATATTTTATGCAGTTATCGAAAACGACCTGCGTAAAGTATTAGCTTATAGCTTGATTAACCAGCTCGGATTCATGGTTTGTGGTGTTGGAATAGGGACAGCACTCGCCCTAAATGGAGCGGTTGCCCATGCCTTTAATGATGTAATATTTAAAGGTTTGCTATTTATGACCATGGGAGCTGTATTAACCCGTGTGGGCCATGTTAACGGTTCAAATCTAGGTGGCTTGTACAAGACTATGCCCAAGACTACATTATTCTGTGTTGTTGGCGCAGCGTCCATCTCAGCATTTCCTTTGTTTAGCGGCTTCATCAGTAAAAGCATGGTGATGGCAGCTATGATAGAAGCTGGTCATGAATATTTATGGCTGATGCTACTGTTTGCCTCCGCAGGGGTTTTCCACCATGCAGGGATAAAAATTCCTTTCTTTGCCTTTTTTGCACATGATTCAGGCATGCGCCCTAAAGAAGCCCCCACGAATATGTTAATTGCAATGGGTATAGCATCTGTTCTGTGTATTGCGTTCGGTAGCTACCCTTGGATAGTCTATCATTTGCTACCTTGGGAAAATGCGTATCAACCCTACGATTTAACCCATACCCTAACCCAACTACAACTATTGTTCTTCTCTGCCTTAGCCTTTGTATGGTTGAATAAAATGGGCCTTTATCCGCCTGAATTACGTTCAGTTAATTTAGATGTTGAATGGCTCTACCGAAAAGCTTTGCCAAAATTTGGAAACATCTGTTTTAACGCAATGAACGCTATTTTAGATGGCCTTTTTAGGTTCAAGTTATTAGGTCGTCATCTTTTACCAAAACGACAAGCGCACGCCGGCGCTAACGCCGCCACGTTGACATATCGAATGGTCATTGGTTTTGTATTACTGGCGATAATCGCCTTTATCACAGAGATTGTATGAGCTCTACAAACGTAAAAGATAGTCTCAAGGCGTTTGGTACATAAAAATACAACAGTGAATGTAAAGCTATGTAAAGAGACTTTTATATTCAATCAGCGCATGATTGAATAGACATATGTTTCACTTCACATCTCGTTTTATACATGAATCAAAATTATGCAGATTTTGCCAGATATCTGCTTTTGTCGGCAGTAGTTAGTATCTGGGGTTGTGCCAATACAAATGAAATAACACCTATATCAAAGCAAATTGATATAGCCCCCAATTGGCAATCAGAGACAAATCAGAACTCAGTCGAGCAAGGTTGGATTTCTACACTTAACAATCAAGAATTAATCACCTTTGTGGATTTAGCATTAGTGCAGAACCAAGAACTGCAACAAATGTATTATTCTGTTCAGCAATCTCAACATGATTTGGCAATAGCTGAAGCCGAAAATTGGCCTTCAATAAATCTCGCAAACTCCATTGGGCGTCAAAAAAACAATCAACCTGTTAATTATTCTAATTCAGCTTCGATCGGTTTCAACTTCAATTATGAACTTGATGTTTTTGGTAAGCTAAGTGCAACGCAACGACAGGCACAATACCTATATTTAGCGCAACAATTTGAATATCAGCAAGCAAAGGAACAACTGGTCGCAGATGTGATCCTAGCCTATTATAACGTCATCAGACAACAGCAACTTCTGCAATTGCGACAGCAACAATTAGATAATGCTAAGACTGATCTCGACATTATCGAGCGAGGCTATAAACAAGGGATTAATGAATCCTTGGATGTGTACTTAACTAGAAATGCACTTGCCACAGTAGAAGCCTCACTCATGGAGCAAAATTCCACCTTAGTCTTGGCGATTAGAAGCCTTGAACGACTAGTTGGCAAATACCCAGCGGGAATGCTTACAGTTTCTGATAGATTCCCAGAGATTTCCCAACAAATATCGACGGGTGTGCCAAGTGAACTCATTTCTAGGAAGCCAGGCATTCAAAGTGCTTGGTATTCACTTATGAGTCAAAATGAGGCTTTAGGAATAGCGCATAAAAACAGATACCCGAGCTTGAGTTTTTCCGCTTCACTAGGAGATTCAGCAGATAGTTATAGTAATTTACTTTCTTCTTCAGAGTTAGCTTGGTCCTTACTGGGTAACTTAACAGTGCCTATTTTCCAAGGCGGCTTATTAAAAGCTCAAGAAGAAAAAGCCAGATTGGCACTGAAACAGAGTGAAGAAATTTATATAGCAACATTATTAGACGCCTTTGCTGATGTTGAAAATACCCTAACCCAAGAAAATAATTTACAAATTCAATACGCAAAAACCTTTTCTGCAAGTGAATATGCCCAAAGAGCGCAGGACATTGCCTTTCAGCAATATCAAAGAGGCCTAGTGACTTATACAACAGTGCTTGATGCGCAAGATAGAGCCTATAGTGCGCAAATTAACCTTATTAATCTTGCTTATCAGCGTCTTGAAAACCAAATTTTGCTGCGTTTAGCTCTTGGCGGCAGTTTAACTAATATTAACAATGATCTATCGAGTAGTTGAAAATGAAATTATCGCCATTTATTAAAAAGCTTTTGCCCGTATTGGTACTAGTACTTGCAGGTTTATCTTGGTTTCTAATTACTAATAATCCACCAACACAAGCTAGAGGTGCACCACCAAAAGTTGCTCGCATTAATGTTGACATTGAACCTATAGAAGTAAAACCATTTTCAATCGATGTTGCTAGCTATGGCGTAGTGCGCCCAAGGACACAAAGCACCTTATCTTCACAAGTGAGCGGCCAGATCCTATCTGTCAGCGACAACTTCAGAGAAGGCGGATTTTTTGACAAAGGTGAAGTTTTGGTCTTAATCGATGACAGGGATTTAAAGGCGACAGTTCAATCTGCTAGCGCGGCGTTAGAGCTGGCAAAGCAAGCGTTAATAGAGGAAATGGCGCGAGGCGAACAAGCGGTTGAAGATTGGAAGAGACTCGGTGGTAATGAAGAACCCAATGCCTTGGTATTGCGTCAACCGCAACTTGCTACAGCAAAAGCCGATGTGGCAGCAGCAGAAGCGAATCTTGCAACGGCCAAATTAAATTTAGAACGCGCCCAAGTCATCGCGCCCTATCAAGGCCGAATAAGGGAGCAATTTGTCGATATTGGTCAGGTGGTAAGTAATAGCTCTGAATTAGCTAGCATTTTCGCTACTGATTTGGTTGAAGTAAGATTGCCGATTAAAAACTCTGACCTTCAATTCATAAACCTCCCTGAGCAATATGCTAACGGGCAATCAAATCTTGGGGCAAAAGTCGTATTTAGTTCAAATTTGTTTGAATCTCAGCGCTGGCACGGAAAATTAGTACGTACCGAGAGCGCTATTGATGAAAATGCACAGCAATTATATGTCGTAGCTCAGATAGCCGACCCATACGGCGCAGACTATATGGACCAACAAAGCATAAAAATTGGTCAATATGTCAAAGCTTCAATTCAAGGAAAAACAATTTCCGATGCCATTGTGATACCAAATAGCACTATCTATCAAGGCACCTACGTTTACATTGAAAATGATGGTTTTTTACAACGCAAAGATATTAAAGTCGCGTGGCAAAGTTCTGATGAAAGTATTATCTCTTCAGGCCTTTCCTCTGGCGATAACTTAGTACTAACACCGCTAGGACAAGTGAGTTCCGGTACACCTGTAACGGTAAATCAAAGCTTCCAAAGAGTAAAAGATAGCGCTACAACCTCTAGTAACACCACTCAAGGAGCAGTGAAATGATAGCCTGGTTTACAAAAAATCATGTTGCTGCAAATTTACTCTTAATCACCATAGTTATCTTTGGTCTATATAGTTTATCCAATCGAATTCCACTAGAAGTATTTCCTGAGGTTGCGGCAGAGACTATTAGTGTTAGTGTTTCATTGAGAGGAGCAACACCTGAAGACGTCGAACGAGGAGTTACTATACGTATTGAAGAAGCAGTTCAAGATCTTGAAGGCATCGAGCGTATAGTTTCGCGCTCAAGTGAAAATAGCTCTTCCGTAAATATAGAAGTTGAAAGCAATTACGACCCTAGAGAATTACTTGCTGATGTAAAAAGCAGAGTGGACGCGATTAACACGTTTCCAGCTGATGCCGAGAAACCGGTAATTGCACTAGCGCAACGAACTCGAGAAGTAATTGCGGTGTCTGTTGCAAGTGATTATTCAGAACGTGAGACCCGAGAATATGCTGAAATAGTGCGCGATGAGTTATTGCGCTTAGATGGTGTTACTCAGTTAGAATTGTCTGGGGTGCGTAGCTATGAAATTGCTGTCGAGGTTTCCAAAGATATTCTAAGGCAATATAACCTTACCTTGTCTGATATCAGCAATGCGATTCAAAACTCAAGTCAGGATGTAAGTGCTGGGAACTTAAAGTCAGAAGGCGCTGAAGTACTCATACGCTCTAAGGGCCAAGCCTATCGAAAAGATGAATTTTCCAACATCGTTGTGTTACGCCAAAGTGATGGCGCTATTATTCGCTTAGGTGATATTGCAACAATAACAGATGACTTTGAAGAAGATCCTGTTCGAACCAGATTTAACGGAAAGCAGGCAGCATTTATCGATGTATATCGAATTGGTGATCAAAGTGCAATTGAGGTTGCCGACAAAGTAAAACAATATATCGAAACTAAACAACAAAACTTACCCAAGGGATTCGAATTAAGTTATTGGGACGATGATAGCCAAATAGTGAAAAGTCGAATCAATACGCTGGTGACTAACGCCATACAAGGCGGCGTACTTGTACTGGCTTTACTTACGTTATTTTTGCGCCCCTCAATTGCACTTTGGGTTTTTATCGGAATCCCCGTTTCTTTTATGGGGGCATTTATTATGATGCCTTTCTTTGGCATAACCCTTAATATTTTAAGTTTGTTCGGATTTATATTAGTGCTAGGCATTGTTGTCGACGATGCGATTGTGACCGGAGAAAATGTCTATACCCATTTAAAAACCTCACAAAATGGTGAACAAGCCGCTATCCTCGGCACCCAGGAAGTTGCGACCCCAGTCACGTTCGGAGTTTTAACTACAGTGGCTGCATTTCTTCCATTAGCTTTCATTGAAGGTAATCGCGGCGCTTTGTTTGCTCAGATCCCTGCTGTTGTTATTCCTGTGCTGTTATTTTCACTAATTGAATCAAAATTTGTGCTTCCTGCTCATTTAAAATATATCAAACTTAGAAGTACTAAAACGCCAAGCAAACTAGATGCATTTCAACAACGTTTTGCAGATGGATTTGAAAAAGCCATTCTAAAATACTATCAACCCTTACTTGGGTTAACTTTAAAAAACAAAGGGACTACGGTAGCACTCTTTGTTGCCGGGTTTGTTATTATCGTTGCGTTAATTAGTTCTGGACACATGCGATTTGTATTCTTCCCACGTATTCCCTCCGAAACAGTTAGAGCAAGTTTAACCATGCCAGCTGGGACACCTTTTGAAGTTACCAATAGATACATTGTTGACATGGCGGATAAAGCCAGAGAGTTGCAACAAAAATATGTTGACGATGACAGCGGAAAAAGTGTCATTTTAAATGTGTTAGCCTCCACTAGGAGTAGTGAAAGTGGTATCGTGAGATTTGAAATAACGCCGAATGAAGAACGTGAATCAGATATTACTTCGACTCAGTTAGCCAATGAATGGCGAGAATTGGTAGGGACAATCCCCGGTGCCGAGAGCCTAACATATAGGGCTGAATTTGGGCGTTCCTCAGACCCAATCGATATTCAGCTAAATGGTACCAATGTTCAAACGCTTGAAGAAATATCGAGTAAAATAAAGCAACGACTCGCAACATATGAAACTGTATTCGATATTTCTGATAGTTTGTCTGATGGAAAAAGTGAACTTCAAATTGAATTAACCGATCAAGGACTTGCATTAGGGTTAACCCGAGTAGAAGTGGCAAATCAAATTCGAAATTCGTTTTTTGGGGCACAAGCACAAAGGATCCAAAGAGGACGTGACGACGTGCGAGTAATGGTTCGTTTACCTTTAGAAGAACGTCGCTCAGTGGCAGAATTGCAAGATATATTAGTCAATACGCCTGAAGGTAACAAAGTACCTTTGTCACACATAGCGACTCTAGTTCCTGGCAAAAGCCCATCTTCCATTTACCGTATTGATAGATATAGAACTGTGTCTGTAGTGGCGGATGTGCAAAAAGAAGCGACTAATATGACAGTATTACAAGAAGATCTTCGTGGTTTTTTAGATGAATTAGTCACTCAATACCCAGGCGTAGATTACACCCTTGAAGGTGAATCTAAAGAACAAGAAGAAAGTGCAAATTCGTTACTTATTGGACTTGCTTTTGTACTCTTTGTTATCTACGCCTTGTTAGCCATACCCTTTAAATCTTACATTCAACCTTTAATTGTCATGAGTATAATTCCATTCGGACTCATAGGGGCTGTTATCGGTCATTGGATTATGGACATGAACTTAGCTATATTCAGCTTTTTGGGCATGCTAGCGCTTATTGGAATCGTAGTGAACGACTCATTGGTGCTTGTAGATTATATTAATAAACGTCGTGAGCAAGGAGAGGCATTGGTTGAGGCGGTTTTAACTGCAGGCGCAGCTAGATTTCGACCAGTTATGCTGACTAGCTTAACAACCTTTATTGGCTTAATGCCTTTACTGTTTGAAAAAGCGACTCAAGCTCAATTTCTTATTCCAATGGCTGTTTCGTTAGGTTTTGGTATCATATTCGCCACTATAATCACACTAATATTAGTGCCTATAAACTACATTTTAGTGGAAAAACTCTGTACCAAGTTAAACGGCGGAATTCCTCTAGTAAAGTCTAAAATGATGAATGAAACCTTGGTCCACACTAAATAATAGTCCAGGGTTTTAGATGTGTTGAATAAAAACTTGATATCCCCAAGGCGGTAGTGAGAAAGCAAAGTCTTGTGGGATATTGATTGTTTTTTCATCGTAATCATGAAGTTGCCCATTTATTTGCGCATTATATTGGCCACAAAAAAGTGTTTCACAAAAGGTTACGTTAGCCTCTTGCTTCGAAAAATTAAATATAAAAAACCATTTACTTTGCTGGTCTTGGCGCACAAAACTAAAAACTTTATCCATAGCAGTGTTAGGCACCTGAATCATGGTAGCCCCCCACTTTCCGTTCCAAAGCGCGCTATGTTGTTTGCGTAACCGTAATAATAATGAGTAAAAATCGGCCATAAAATTATGTTGCCAGTCGATAGGATCGCGCTCAAAGAATGCCAGACGTTTGGTTTCTCCTGCTTCTTGACCGTTATGGATAAGCGGCATCCCCTCGCCAAGTACAGATAATGTAACAGCAGCAGGTAATGCAGGTCCAAATTTTTCGTCAGGGGTACCTTCCCATGCATTTTCGTCATGATTACTGACAAAGGTCATTCTAAAGGCTTGTTTTGGCCAAGATCTTTCATTCCATGAATAGTATTTACGCAGTTTATCCAGAGGTAAATCCCCCATAGCTATACCGTGCATGGTTTCATTCCAGCTCCACGCGTAGGTCATATCAAAACCGTACTCATGCAAATCGCGATTTTCCCATTCCGCCAACATAAATACGGGTTTTATTTGGTCTAGGGCTTGTCTTGCTTGTTTCCAAAAATCCTTCGGTACATAGCCAGCTACATCACATCGATAACCGTCGATATCAAACTCTGTTACCCAATAACACAAAGCCTCTATCATGTATTCACGCAGTGGTATTTGGTCGTAATCAAATTCAATAATGTCTTCCCAATCCCACCAAGGCGAAGGCCTAAAATCCCCTTTGTAGTCTTTTAAATACCATTCTGGATGGCTTTTAGTCAGCGGGTTATCCCAAGCACTATGGTTAGGAACCCAATCTAAAATGACTTTTAATTTTAGTTCATGGGCAACCTTAACTAAGGTTTTAAAATCCTCTTTATTGCCGAACTCTGGATTGATGTCAAAGTAGTCTTTTACCGCATAAGGACTGCCCAATTCACCTTTTCGATTAAGCTCTCCAATAGGATGAATGGGCATTAACCAGATAATATCTGAGCCTAACGCTTTTATGCGAGGAAGTTGCTCTATGACCCCCTTAAAGTCACCTTGGGGGCTAAATTGACGAGTATTAATTTGGTAAATAGTGGCGTTTTTTGACCAGTCGGGAGTTTGCACTTTAACAAGGGGTTCTATGTTCAGCATACATCCTCAATTGAATACATTTGTGGCAAAAATATATATACGATAAGGAGAAAATATAGCTTAGTTTACTCAACAAATTAATAAGGCAAACCCGCTATGCCCATAATTAACACCCAGGTAGCAAAGAATATTTTTAAACGCGTAATAGAAAAATACAATACAACATGTTTCGCTATCATTCCGCCAACCACTGCGCCAGCGCCAGCAAACAATATCACTTGCCAGTAAATAGCTTGGGTGACAACCAAGTGATAATAAATTGCGCCCCACACACTAAAGGCGCTTAAAATAACGGCAACAGCAATAGCGAAAGTAATATTAAATTGACGCAAAATTAAATAAACCGCGGTTAATTCCCCTACTCCCACAGATAACCATGCGGTAATAATGCCGCCAAACAAACTAATGACAATTAGACTTGCAATGTCGAACCAATGTAGATGAAAGGCTCCGACTTGACGCTTCATAAGCGGGATTGAACAATATATTGCCAGCGCTAACAAAATAGAAAAAACGCCAAAATATAAATGCAAAGAATCTAGTGCTTTTTCGGTGTATTCAGCAAAACCAAATTGCGCCAACAAAATACCCAGAATTGAAAATGGTATGGTCAAAGTTAAGGCTTTGCTCATGCTTGCCCATTGGGGATCGCTTCGGTGGTGGCTTTTATAATAGTTCCACCAAGTAATAGCACCGGCTGTCATTCCACAACATTGAATAGCAAAACTGGTCGCGATAATAGTCGCGTTAGACAAGGATAATTGATTGAAAAAGGGTACGAAGACAACGCCACCACCGGCACCCGTGGAGTTCGCAAAAATTGCCCCTGTA
The DNA here is from genome assembly GCF_050306235.1 of Glaciecola sp. 1036. NCBI lineage: Bacteria > Pseudomonadati > Pseudomonadota > Gammaproteobacteria > Alteromonadales > Alteromonadaceae > Glaciecola > Glaciecola sp. 1036. Next base: position 82,029 of record NZ_JBLWFH010000013.1, read on the forward strand.
ATGCCTAATAATAGAAATCCTGCATAGTTAATAACGAGGTCGAGGGTGTTGGGTTGAGCAATTAATAATAGGAGCCAAGCGCAAAATAATCCAAACTTGATCCTATGTAACTTGATCAAATGTAAATATTTAGTTAACAATACAGACATCCTACTCGTTTTAACTCAACCGCGTCTAAATTAGCGAGAACTCTTTGAATGCGCAGGATTATACCTAAGGACGTCTTCTATGGTAGTTAAAAATTCGTTACCAGAGCAATTAGTTATCGAATTGTCGCCCAATCGTTCTGCCACATGGCAACAAACAAAATGGGTGATTTGGGTAATGGTTGCTGTTGTGATGGTAATTGCCGTTGCTTGGTCTTTTGTAGGTGCCTGGGTTGTTTTGCCTTTTGCAGGGCTGGAAGTGGGACTTTTTGCGCTCTTGATGTATAAGGTTTCTCGTTTAACCTACCATAAGCAAACGCTTTATGTGACCAATGAAGACGTTATTATTGAGCAGGGATTTCGTAAACAGCTGAATCGAAAAAGATTTATTCGACAACACTTACATGTGGCCTACTGGGAATCCGAAAGAGATTGGGAATTACCTAGGATCGCGTTGATTAATGAAGTATCAGAGATGGAACTCGGTAGCTTTCTAAATTTGGCAGATCGTAAGCAATTAAAAACGCTGTTAGAAGAGGCTGGATTCATAATTTTACGCAATCGATGGTGGCAAAGCTAATTATCTGATCCTATGCTTAACTTAACTGCTATTAATTAGTGTGTTTTTTAAGCTAACGCATTAGAGGCCGAAATGAATTTATTTATCGAATCAATTGAAGGTGGTTTGTACATGGCAGGTATCGGCGAAGAAAAAGCAACTCGCTTTATACGAGATGAATATCGAAACTCTTCCTCATTTCAATCAATCACAGACATCAGGGAACAATTATCAGGACAACATTTCGATAAGGTGTATTTAAGGCAAGCGACGCCTTATGACGAAATGTGTGGCAGTAGCGAAGATGACAAACTCATGATGGAATTAAATTGGCGATAGTAAACTATAGCTTTGTTTAATTTCACAGCTCCGATCACTTAGGTTAGACTATCAGAGATAGGTGCTACGGATGCTTGTATGGACGAGTTTGATTTTATTATTGTGGGTGCAGGTTCGGCTGGATGCGTTCTAGCAAATAGACTATCAGCAAACCCTGACGTAAAAGTATGTTTAGTTGAAGCGGGTCCAAAAGACACACACCCCGCAATTCACATTCCTTTTGGCATTGCCTTTCTTGCTAACAATAAGACTGTAAACTGGCAACTTGAGACCGCTCCTCAAACGGCACTTAATAATCGTTCTTTGTACTGGCCGCGAGGAAAAACCCTTGGCGGTTCTTCTAGCGTTAATGCTATGTGCTATATCAGAGGTATTCCAGAAAATTATGACCAATGGGCAAGTGAAGGTTGTACTGGCTGGGATTGGCAATCTGTTCTTCCCTACTTTCGAAAAGCAGAGAATAATTCTCGCGGCATCTCTCGTTTACATGGTGCTGGAGGTCCTCAGTGGGTCAGCGATCTAAATCAGATCAATCCATTGACCTTAGAATTTATTGAAGCAGGTAAGCGATTGGGTGTCTCTGAGAATCCAGATTTCAATGGAATTTCCCAAACCGGTATCGGCGTTTATCAGGTTACCCAAAAACACGGACAAAGATGCAGTACAGCAAAAGCATATTTGTCTGAAGATGTGCAAAATAGAGCCAATCTAACCATAAAAACCAGATGTCATGTTGAAAAGATCTTGTTTGAAGATAAACGAGCTTGTGGAATTGAAATCAAGCAGCAGGAAACATCTGAACAACTCATAGCTAAACAAGAAGTGTTATTGAGTGCAGGCGCTATAGGTTCGCCTGAAATATTACTTAAATCAGGAGTGGGAGATAAAAACCAGTTAGCTGAAGTAGAGATCCCAACTGTTATCCATTTACCGGGCGTTGGCAAAAATTTGCAAGACCACTTAGATATTACGCTTGTGGTCAAACAAAAGAGAACTGATTCCTACGGCATCTCATTGCAGGGAATTTTTAAACATTGGCGAGCACCTTTTGAATACTGGTTCAAACAGAAAGGACTTCTGACCTCCAATATTGCAGAAGGTGGCGCTTTTCTGAAATCTTCACCTAAACTCAAACATCCAGATCTACAAGTACACTTTCTGCCAGCTTTATTAATAGACCACGGCAGAAAAAAGCCCTTAGGCCATGGCTATACCATTCACGTCTGTCATTTGTATCCTAAGAGTAAGGGACAAATTTCGCTGCAAAAGAGTGAAAACGGATTCCGTGCTCTTATTCAGCCCAACTATCTTAGTGAGCAAGAAGATCTAAAACCACTTATTGATGGTTTTAAATGGGCGAGAAAACTTGCCAATACAGACCCGTTGAAGACATCCAGCACTGAATTCATGCCGGGAGAATCATACCAAGATGAAGATGCGATAGCGGAGTATATTCGTCAGCACGCTCAATCGCTATACCACCCTGTTGGGACTTGTAAAATGGGGGCAAGAGATAGTGAACAAACCGTTGTATGCCCTGATTTAAAAGTAGTAGGTCTACAAAACTTAAGGGTAATAGACGCTTCAGTAATGCCAAGCATCATCGGCGGTAATACAAATGCCCCCACCATAATGATTGCAGAAAAAATAGCTGACAAAATACTCGCTGATTTTAAGTAAATGTTTTGCTTATGATCTGTATCAAGTTTGCAATTTTTCCATAGGTCAATTTTCATACTCAGACTGATATAGTAAAAATACAAGCAAACTATAGAGGAAAGCATCATGTCTGAAGCAACTGCCAATTCAAAAACTACAGATACTACTACTGCAGTAAATAACGTAAATACTCAGCCAAAACATATTTCTGAGCACCATACACATATTGACCGACATGACCAATTTAGTATTGCTGAATCGTTTAAAAATGGCGAATACCCTTATAAAACTAAAATATCCTCTAAAACTTATGAGGCTCGAAAAGTTGAATTACAAGTTGAGCTTTTAAAAGTACAAAAATGGGTAAAAGAAACCGGCCAGAAAATTGTCATTTTGTTTGAAGGCAGAGACGCTGCGGGTAAAGGGGGGACCATAAAACGTTTTATGGAACATATGAACCCAAGGGGTTGTCGAGTAGTTGCCCTAGAAAAACCCACTGAAACCGAAAAAGGCCAATGGTACTTTCAAAGATATATTAAACACCTACCCACTGAAGGCGAAATCGTACTGTTTGATCGCTCTTGGTATAACAGAGCTGGCGTAGAAAGGGTGATGGATTTTTGTGAACCTAACGAATACTTAGAATTTATGCGACAAACACCAGATTTGGAACGAATGCTGGTCCGAAGTGGCATCAAATTGTTCAAATATTGGTTCTCTGTAACACCTGAAGAACAAAATGCTCGATTTACAAAGCGAGAAACTGATCCTTTGAAGCAATGGAAACTAAGCCCGATAGATAAACAAGCTATGCAATTGTGGGACGATTATACAGAAGCTAAAGAAGCCATGTTCTTTTACACCCATACTGCAGATGCGCCTTGGATGGTAGTCAAATCAGACGATAAAAAGCGCGCACGTCTTAATTGCATGCATCATTTTCTAGCAAGCTTGCCTTATCCAAACAAAAATACCCATATTGTCAGAGGCGCCGACCCGTTGATTGTGGGGAATGCTAGCAATGTAATAAATCAAGATAGACACATTTTGGGAAAAACCTTACATCCAAAACACACCAATCGTTCTTGATTTTTCTATCCTATAAACAAAAACACCAAGTATAATGACTATGCTTGGTGTTTTTTTATCTTTTGTAATTGCAAACTTATTGTAACAAGCTTTCCAATTCTGAGCTTACCTTATCAACAGGTTTAGTACCGTCAATTTTTCGGTATTCGCACATACCTTGACCAGCAGCTTCTTCATAATAGTTAACTAATGGTTTGGTTTGCTCATGATAAACTGCTAATCGGCTACGTACTGTTTCTTCTTTATCATCATCTCGGATAATAAGTTCATCGCCAGTCACATCGTCTTTACCTTCCACTTTAGGAGGATTGTAAACCACGTGATAAACACGACCAGATGCAGGATGAACACGACGACCACCCATTCTATCTACAATGACATCGTCAGGAACGTCAAACTCAATACAATAATCTACGTTAATATTTGCTTCTTTCATCGCATCAGCTTGGGGAATAGTACGAGGGAATCCATCTAATAGAAAACCGTTTGCACAATCTTCTTGTGCAATTCTTTCTTTGACCAAGCCAATGATCAAATCATCAGAGACCAATTGCCCTGCGTCCATTACCTTCTTTGCAGCCAAACCTAATTCAGTTCCCGCTTTAATTGCCGAGCGAAGCATATCGCCAGTCGAAATTTGTGGAATACCGAATTTGTTCATTAAAAACTGGGCCTGAGTCCCTTTGCCGGCACCTGGTGCACCGAGAAGTATGATACGCATTTAGCGTCCTCCAAGATATTTAAAAAAACTGGTGAAACTGTACAGCTTAGCGACCTCGTTAACAAGCGAAAATCGGGAAAATTGGTCAGACTTTAGGCGAACGTGACGAAAAAAAACCCATTGTTAAAAAACAATGGGTTTTATTACTTCGCACTATTATTTTGCCAATGAGGTCAACAATCCATTTAAGTTACTGACAAAGTTTGCGGGATCTTTCAACGAACCTTGTTCACTCAGTGCCGCTTGATCAAACAACACGTTGGCCCATCGAGCAAACTGTTCTTCATCTTGCACATCAGCCACCAATTTGACTAATTGATGTTCTGGATTCAGCTCAAAATGATACTTAGGCTCTGGTACTTCTTGACCCGCAGATTTGAGTAACTTAGCCATCTGTGTAGACATACTATCTTCACTGGCTACGATAACAGCTGGAGAATCAGTTAATCTATGGGTAAATTTAACTTCTTCTACCTTATCTCCCAGGGCCGTTTTAATACGAGTTAATACGCCTTCGACCGCTTTCTCTGCTTCTTCTTTGGCTTTCTTAGTTTCTTCGTCGTCCAAATCACTTAGATCAACATCGCTACTCGCAACTGATTGGAAAGACTTGCCATCAAATTCTGTCAGGTAGTTCATCATCCATTCATCAATTCGCTCACCTAGCAACAATACTTCGATGCCTTTCTTGCGGAATACTTCTAAATGCGGACTGGTTCTGGCTGTTTGGTATGAATCAGCTGTAACAAAGAAGATTTTATCCTGCCCTTCTTTCATTCGCTCAATATAATCGGCAAGCGACACATTGATCTCATTGGTATCATTATGCGTTGAAGCAAAGCGCAATAGACCTGCTATTTTATCTTTGTTAGCAAAATCTTCCGCCGGACCTTCTTTCAATACATTGCCGAATTCTGCGTAGAATGATGCGTATTTCTCCGGATCATTTTTCGCCATTCTTTCTAACATGCTCAACACTCGTTTAGTGCAGCCTTGGCGAATAGATTGAGTAATCTTATTATCTTGTAAGATTTCCCGAGAAACATTAAGTGGTAAATCGTTAGAATCTAACAAGCCCTTCACGAAACGCAGATAAGTAGGCATAAACTGTTCGGCGTCATCCATAATAAACACGCGCTGAACATAGAGTTTTAAGCCATTTTTCTGTTCACGATTCCAAAGATCAAATGGCGCTTTACTTGGAATGTAAAGAAGACTGGTATACTCAGTTTTACCTTCTACACGATTGTGAGCCCAAGCAAGAGGATCGGTAAAGTCATGGGAAATATGCTTATAAAACTCTTGATATTCTTCGTCTGTAATTTCTGACTTATCACGAGTCCAAAGTGCAGTCGCTTTATTAACCGTTTCCCAATGGCCCGGTTCAGCTGGGATTTTTTCTCCATCTGGACCTTCAGACTCTGGTACTTCATCTTTCCAAAGTGCTACAGGAATGCTGATATGATCAGAATATTTAGTGATGATTGAGCGCAAACGCCAATCATCTAAAAATTCTTTTTCATCATCTTTAAGATGCAGCACTATTTCAGTACCACGAGTTTCTTTTTCAATATTGGCGACAGAGAACTCACCTTCACCTTCTGAAATCCACTGCACACCTTCAGATTTATCAACCCCTGCAGCCCTAGTATTTACTGTGACCTTATCAGCTACTATGAAGGCCGAATAAAAACCGACGCCAAATTGACCAATAAGTTTAGAGTCTTTTGCTTGATCACCAGATAGCTGTTTGAAAAACTCAGAGGTGCCTGATTTAGCAATAGTGCCTAAATTAGTGATTACCTCGTCTTTAGTCATCCCAATGCCATTATCTCTGACGGTTAATGTGCCAGCTTCTTTATCGAAACTAAGTTGTACACTTAAATCACCATCATTTTCATACAAACTACTGTCAGATAACGCCTTGAATCTTAGTTTATCTGCAGCGTCTGCGGCATTAGATACCAGTTCACGCAAAAATATCTCTTTGTTTGAATAAAGAGAATGGATCATGAGTTGAAGAAGTTGCTTTACTTCTGTCTGAAAACCGTGAGTTTCATGTTGGACAGTCTCAGCCATTGCCAAGGATCTCCTATTGAATTTATTAATTAGATTAACTCTGCACTGTTAAAGTAAGGACACTAAAACGTTTTTCAATAGGTAAAATTGAGATAATTGTTAGATTTTTCGTCTACCAGAAAAGGCATGGGTCAGGGTATTACCGTCGATATACTCTAATTCTCCTCCCACTGGAACACCATGGGCTATTCTTGTCGCTTCAACCTGATATTTATGGCATAACTGTGAAATGTAGTGTGCTGTTGCTTCACCTTCTACAGTAGGATTTGTGGCCAGAATTACCTCTTCTATTTTTTCATTCTGCAGTCTTTGCTCTAACACATCGAGCTGCAGTTCATCTGGACCTATGCCATCAATTGGTGACAAATGCCCCATCAGCACAAAGTATTGTCCTTTAAATTGTGCAGTGGCTTCAATGGCCAAGACATCTTGAGGGGATTCAACAATACAAATTTGCCCGGTTTCTTTTCTTAGAGGATCTAAACATATTTTGCAGGTATCAGATTCGGTAAATGTGCGACATGAAGAGCAGTTTTGGATATTTTCCATGGCATCTCTTAGCACATCACCTAGCCTTAACGCGCCTTCTCTATTGCGTTCCAGTAGTGTAAACGCCATTCGTTGAGCACTTTTACTGCCAACACCTGGTAATACCTTAAGAGACTTTATAAGTTCGTCAATCAACGGACTAAACGACATAAAAACCTATACTCGACTAAATATAAAGGGGCATTATAGTACAAGTTAGGTCATGATTTCGACTGAGTTAAAACAAGTTATCGATTATTGTCGCACGCAACCATAAATCTGGAAAAGCTATCATGAATGGATGGTATTACGGGCATACCAAATTGAAACCCTTGTAAGAAATCACAATCCAACTCGATGGCTGAATTAGCTAACTCTTCAGTTTCAATACCCTCAGCAATAACATCCATTTCTAATCCGTGGGCTAAACCTGTAATAGCTTCAATTATATTTTTATTACGCTTATTGGCGCTCATATTCATAAAGAATTTTTTATCTATTTTTAGATAAGTACATGGCAATTCAGCGATATACTCCATGGAACTGTAACCTGTTCCAAAGTCGTCTATGGCAACATTAAACCCGTAGCCCACCAGATTAGTTAAGCACTGTTTTGCTTTATCCGGTTCGGTCATTAAATGGGTTTCAGTGACCTCTAAAATTACGCTTGTGGGATCAACCGTATGTACTCGCGCAAAGGTTGTTAAAAGTTCAGTAATTTTGGGGCTATGACACAGATTTGCAGGTAGATTTAAACAAAGCTTTAAGCTTGGCTGTTCTACTTTAAAGCGCTGTAATAATTGAAATGCCTCTGCAAAGAGCCATGAGTGGAATTCTGCATCCAAACCAAGTTCCATAACTACATCAATGATGGTCATGGGATTTACCCAAGATCTGTCTAACTGCCAACGCACTAAAGCTTCAATGGCAAAAACATTCGGATAGTCTTTGGAACTTAAAATTGGCTGAGCAGCCAATTGTAGTTCGCCATTTTTTATTGCTAATGGTAGGGATTTACGTAGTTTGTTTTTCTCGGCAACCTTATCGTTCCAGCCCTGTTTAAAACACTCGTAATTACCTCGGCCATTGGATTTAGCCTTGTATAAGGCAATGTCGGCTTCCCGCATTAACTCTTTACAACTTCTGGCTTTGCCGGGATACATGGTAATACCAATAGAAGGTGATATTGGAATAATAGATTTATTATATTTAACGTCACATTTGAGTTCTTTGAGTAGTTTTTCAGCGACTTCATAAGCACTATCCCCGTAGGTTTCAGGTAGAATTATTCCAAATTCATCGCCCCCTAAACGACCGGCTACATCACAATTTCTGATGCAAGATCTTATGGTTTCTCCTACTGTGCTGATAACAAAATCACCGGCTTCATGACCGTATATGTCATTGATAGACTTAAAGTGATCAAGATCCAATAGCATCAGCGAAAATTTGTGCTTATAGCGTTCAGACTCGTGATAGATCTGACCTAATTTTTCAACAAAAAGTGCTCTGTTTGAAAGGTCGGTTAGGGAATCAAACATCGCCATATGTTCGAGTTGCTTTTTAAGTTCCCAGTTAAGCATAGCATTGTTGATGGCTCGCATAAGGGTATTGCTGGTGAGATCATCTTTGATGACGTAGTCTTGAACCCCTAATTTCAAAAGTTGTACCGCGTTCTTGGTATCATTTTGTCCAGTGACAACTACAATTGGACAGTTTAATTCGCTATTGCGAGCCTGAAAACTCTTAATCAGACTGAGCGCACTGCCATCAGGTAAATTAAAATCGAGTAAACAACAAGAAAGAGAAAGATTATTCTCTAAGCACAGAGCCGCTTCTTCAAGGGTAGTAATACATTCTATATGACCAAAATTATGCTCTGCTTCTTCGAGCAAGCGCATATAGTGCGTCATATCTGCGGGATTGTCTTCGACAATCATTAGAGAAGGAGCTGATACACCCATATTATCACCTTGTTTATTTGTGGGATCTAACATCTAGCTATTCCCCAAAATAAGAAAACTGCCGGTTTTGATATTGTTGTTTGTACGTCAGTTATTAAGCCGGCCAAATTAATCCTTCGTAAATAATTTATCCAACATTATATGTAACGCCAATTTTATACTAAAGTTTAATGTCAAATATCCATATTGCAATAAATTTTTATGTCGAAAAATGTTAAAAGCAATGGAAAGAAACATTATTGGCACTACGTTAGCTAGAAGGTAACACCACCAACTCAAACCAAAAGCTTTCAATTTCCCTAATTTTATTGATAAAGTCATGGGCTAATATTGGCTTCGTTAAATATGCATTAACCCCCAGTTGATAGCTTTCCAATACATCCCTTTCGGCGTCAGAGGTAGTGAGCATAATTACGGGAATATGCCTAAGGTTTGGGCTTTGCCGAATAGCTTTTAAAGTTTGCTTCCCGTCCATCGCAGGCATATTGATGTCCATCAGTACTAAATTTGGTAAAGTTTTTTCGTCGGATTGATGAGTTAGCATTTCAAGCGCCTCCACGCCATTGTTGGCAATGGTTAAATTACAACAGATTCTGCTGTCCTCCAAAGCACGCTCAACCATTACCTGATCTGACACACTATCTTCTACTAGTAACACGCTTGCTTTAGCCATGAGTTTTAAGACTCCTCATTTATTTAAAGGAAAATGTAAGGTAAAGGTAGTTCCCTGCCCCTTTTCAGAGGTCACAGATATTTTCCCATCTAATCTGTTCATAATTTTATTTACAATCGCCAGACCTAGTCCTGTTCCTTGATATTCTTCTCTACGATGCAAACGCTTAAATAAACCAAAAATTTGTTGCTGATATTCTGGCGCTATGCCAATACCATTATCTTTAAAGTGCAATAACAGCCAATTTCGCCATTTAATTTCTGCAGTGATTTGTATTTGGGGCGTAATTTCTGGCGCACAAAATTTTAACGCGTTATGTATTAGGTTCTGCACAACCAATCGCACTTGGGAAGGATCCGTCTGTATTAAAGGTATATCTCCTTCAACGTTTACATTAGCTGAAGTCTCATCGATTTTAGTTTCCAGGTCACCGATGACATCGGCGATAACTTGAGATAAATCGGTTTCTTGTTTTTCAATTATTGCACTGCCCACTCGAGAAAATTTCAGTAAATCATCAATCAGCACCGTCATTCTTTCTGATGCACTATCAATAAATTCTTTATCTTGTTTTACCCTATCAACCTTATTCGCCTGCAAATCTTGAATGAGATAAGAAGTATAGGTCCGCAGAGTTCTCAAAGGTTCTTTTAAATCATGAGAGGCTACGTAAGCGAATTGTTCGAGTTCTTCATTTGATCTCACTAGATCCTCTTGAAGTTGTTTTTCTTGGCTAATATCTTCAATCACAGAAATAAAATATCTATCATAGGGAGCCTCACGCTCGTCTCGTTCAACAATGGCCACTGTTAATCTGGCCCAAACCCAATGCCCTTTCTTATGCTCATAACGCTTTTCCATGGAGTAATTGATCATTTCTCCAGCCAGAAGTTTGTTCACTAGAGCCACATCTGTATCCAAATCATCTGGATGTGTAATATCTTGGAAAGTTTTCGACATTAACTCATCTTTGTCATACCCAAGTATTTCGCATATGCGGCTATTCACGCGAATCCATCTTCCTTCTGATGATACATGGGCAATGCCCACAGCTGCTTGTTCAAAGGTATCTAAGAAATCCTGAGAGAGCCTTATATTGGCATCTTCACGTTGTTTAAGCTGTGTCACATCCACTATTGCACCTACAACTTCTTTGGCAAGCCCATCTTCCCCTCTGGTGAAAACTGAGGTATTGGCATAACACCAAATGTAATGGCCATCTTTGTGTTTCAGTCTAAATTCAATGGCCAGCACTTTATTTTCTCTATTGGTATTAAGATGCTCTTTATGCGTTGAAAACGCATCTAGATCGTCTGGATGAATGAGCTGAGTTAGCCTATGGGTGCGCATTATGCTATTCAATTCAGATGTACTATAACCAACAAGTTCGCCTACCTGTTTATTGGCAAAAATTAACCTGATATTGTTGATATCAAGAATATAAATACCGGAATTAGAATTATCTAATACTGCATCTAAGAATTGATTCTTGTGCTCAAGCTCTTGTTGTAGTCGTTGTATATTATCAACATCAGTAAGGGTCCCCGACATCAAAATAGGCTTTCCCTTTTCATCAAATACTGTATTTCCGTTGACTCTTAACCACTTGTATTCATTATTTTTATTTTTCCCACGATAGAGTAATTTATATTCCTCACCTTGCTCCAAGTGGTATTTTAATGCGGTATCCAGAAGTGTCCTATCATCCGGGTGAACATGAGCAAACCAGTCGTCGATAAAAAGTTCATCGTTTTGTTTTGAAGTGGCTAACAACTCCATCGATCTTGGACTAAACCAAATTTTGTTGGTCAGCATATTCCATTCCCAAATACCAACATCCGTGGCATCAATGGCTCTTTGCATTCTTCTAGAGGTTTCTAAAAAGCGTTTTTTCTGAATGCCCACATCGCCAACGTTGGTGACAGAGGCAAAGGTAAAGGTTTCGTTTTCAACTTCGTGAACTGACAGCGAGATTTCAACTGGAATTGTACGTTTTGTTTTCGTTAATCCCCAAACCAAACGCCCGTTAGCCATGTCTCGACTCTTGCCTTCTTTCATGTATTGATTGACTAACCCCCGATGATCTTCCCTGTTGTGTGACTCCACCAAGATACTGACTTCTTTACCTGTTAATTCGTCTTCAGAATATTCAAAAATAGATTCGAGTTTTCGATTCGCAATATGTATTCGTTGATGCTTATCAATGACTAAAACACCGGTGGGTATTAACTCTAAAGAAAACTTAAAGATAGAATTTGCTTTAGCTTGAATTTCAAGTTCAGCACTTTTTATTTTTTCTTTAATTGCCTCACGCTCAGCTCTTTTTAGCTCTGCTACTGTTGGAATGGCAATAATTTTGTCTAAGTTAGCAAATAAGACTATGGCGGTAATTGCCGAAACAACAGCGGTTATTGCTTTAGAGATACCGTGTAAGCCGTAAGTACCATTCCATATGGTATAAATAGAAAATACATGAGTTATGCCACACGTCAGGATAAACGCTGCAAATAACCAAAGCACAGAATTAAAGGATTGGCCTTTTCTTTTTTTGGCAAATATCACCAGTGCAATAGGAATGGAAAAATAGGCTAGCGCAATAACAAAATCTGAAATAACATTTGTCCATAAGATACCGGGTTGCCAAAGATAACAATGACCATGTGGCATATAGTCGCCACGAAAAAATTGTTGCCAAAAATCACCCATACAATGTCCTTTACCGTCAACAATTCCTCAGTAGATAATTTAAGGATTGAAGGCCAACAGTTGAATTAAAAGTGTAACCAAGTTAACCAATTATTCAACTTAAGTATAAAATATTATTAGATTTATGGAGATTCTTTGGTTTTGGATTTGTTTTAAAATTTGCGGGTAACATGTAGGAAAATAAAAAAGCAGCTATTGAGCTGCTTTCTTTGAAAACTTAAAACGGCATCTTGAAGCCTGGTGGTAAATTCATCCCACCGGTTACTTCTGACATCTTTTGCTGACTGGTTTCCTGCACTCTACGAACAGCATCATTCATAGCAGCCGCCACTAGATCTTCGATCATTTCTTTGTCATCTTCCATCAGTGACTCATCGATTTCCACACGTCTTACGTTATGGTTACAGGTCATGGTAACTTTTACCATACCAGCACCAGCTTCGCCGGTAACTTCTAAACTGGCAAGTTCATCTTGAGCGCGTTTCATTCTTTCTTGCATTTGCTGGGCTTGTTTCATCATATTGCCCATGCCACCTTTAAACATGTTCACTCCTTATTAGCAGGTCTGGGCTGTATAGAGCCCTGAATTATATTTGCATCAAAAACTTTTATCAGTTCCTGAATGATTTGATCATTTTGAACCACAGATTCTGCATGTTGTTGACGCATGGCATCAATTTTAGTTTGCAATTCAAAAGGCGTATCTTCTACTTCACCTAATTCAACGATTAATGCTATCTGACGTCCATATTTAGTATATAAGGCTTCTTCGATGCTTTTTCTACTGGCTTCAACATTTAAATGTTGATGAGGTAGAGAAATCCGTATAACGAGATCGGTTTCAAATCGCACTAAATTTGAATGAATCAAAAGTTGCCGTGCCAATGCTTTTACATCTAATTCATCAATAAAATGACTCCACTGGTCAATCTGATTGGCAACTAACAATTTATCACCATTGGGTAACACTGCTGAAATTGGCTTAGTTTCGGATCCAACGATGGTTTGAATACTAACGGGCTGACTCTGTGCTTCAGGCTTTTTTACAGAGTCAATTGGTGCCTCCTCACCTTTAGAATCAGATTCTTCTAAATCATCAAAAAGAGAAATGGTAGAAATAGTCTTTTCTAAATCTTGAACATCTTTATTTCCAGTTTGTTCCAAATTTGACGTTTGAAACTCTTCAGAATCGGAGGCTTGCTCTGAATACTCTTGTTGTTCGTAGTATTCATTAGGCAGTTCAGGTGGTGCCGACATTTCAGGTTCTTGAGGAATATCTTCTGGCACTGCTTCCGGCTGAGAATCCTCTATGTTCTGATTGACCTGAGGTTGTTGTTCTTGCTGTTCAGGTTTGGCAGCGCTTTGAGTATCAATTTGAGTAGCTGCAGGAATTTGCCCACGAGGCGAGTGAGTTTCTGGCTCTTCGAAATTACTTGAAGGCGCAACTAAGTCATCAATGTTTAGTTCAATCTTTTGTTCTGGACTAAAAGCTAGCATGCGCAAAATAGTCATTTGTAGCCCAGAAAAAGGATCCGGGGCGAAAGCAATATCGCGTTTACCATTTAATGCAATTTGATACAGCATCTGCACATGTTCAGGACTAGCAGCTTTAGACAAGGTATAAATCGCTTTAGCCGAACCTGAATCCAATTTACACACTTCAGGTACAATTTGGGTAAGGCTGATTTGATGCAAGCTGGCCATAATTTGTGACAGCACTTGGCTATAATCAGGTGCGTCTTGGCTAATTTTTGATAATTGCTGCATGGCATCGGGGCCTGAACGCTCAAATACTGCTTTGACCAATTTCAAAACCAAATTACGATCCAGTAGCCCTAGCATATGAGTCACAACAGATAAACTAACCTGATTGTTACCTTGAGCTATCGCCTGATCAGTTAAACTCAGCGCATCTCGCATACTACCATTTGCAGCACGAGCAAGTTGCAAAAGTCCCGCATCTTCAAATGCGACATTTTCTTCGCTTAAGATTGTCGCCAATTGCTTATGAATTTGCTCTCGACTTAAGGCTTTCAAATTAAATTGCAGGCAGCGCGACAAAATAGTTACAGGCAACTTTTGCGGATCCGTTGTCGCTAATAAAAATTTTACATGGGGAGGTGGCTCTTCCAAAGTCTTAAGCAATGCATTAAAACTATGCTTTGACAACATGTGGACTTCGTCGATCAAATAGACTTTGTACTTTCCACGAGTGGGTTTGTACTGGACGTTGTCTAATAACTCTCTTGTATCTTCTACTTTGGTTCTTGATGCTGCATCAATTTCTAAAAGGTCAACATAACGCCCTTGATTGATGTCTTGGCAAGTATCGCATTTTCCACATGGGTTAGCGCTTTGTCCTTGCTCACAATTTAAGCTTTTCGCAAAAATTCTGGCGATTGTGGTTTTCCCAACCCCTCGGGTTCCGGTAAACAAATATGCGTGATGTAAACGATCATTTTCTAACGCATTAGTTATTGCGGCAACCACATGATGTTGCCCAACTAACTCCGTGAATGTTCTGGGGCGCCATTTTCTAGCAAGGACTTGATAACTCATAAGCGAGGTTTAATCACCTTCAAATTCACAAATTGCAAACGGCGTAATGCCAGCCTGTTTAAGCTTCTCTGCACCGCCAATGTCTGGCAGAGAAATAACAAAACCTGCGTGTACAGCTTCAGCGCCAAGTCGACGAATTAAGTTTGCAGTGGCGACTATGGTTCCGCCAGTGGCTAATAGATCATCTATCATTAAAACTTTGTCTTGCGAATTGATATCGTCTTTATGAATTTGCAATTGGTCAGTGCCATACTCTAAATCGTAGGTTTCTGAGATGACAGCTCTAGGCAACTTATTAGGTTTTCTAACAGGTACAAACCCTATACCCAAATTCAATGCAAGTGGTGCTCCGAATAAAAAGCCTCGAGCTTCCGTTCCTACTATTTTACTAAAACCAAAATCTCGATATTGTTCAGTTAACATATCGATACAAGCTTTAAATGCTGTGTGGTCCTGTAAAACACTGGTGACATCACGAAACATGATGCCCTGTTTAGGATAATCAGGAATCGTTTTTACCGCATTTTTTATTAATTCCGATGACACAATGCTTCCCTTCGTTGATTCTATTTACTGAGGAAAAATACCCAGATTCCGGCAACAATGTGCATTAATGGGAATGCTAAAAGAGCCAATAAAATTCCTAGAAAATACCACCAGTTGAAAGCTTCTTTGAAGTTGCCATGATCGGCCATAGAGACATCCTCGATAATTACAAAATTACAGAATGTCGAATACTACTTTATTTAGGATAAAAAAAATAGCTGTAAATGGACGAGATCGTCCATTTACGAGGAAAGAATTTGTGGGCTAAATGTTGGCCTGGTAGCCGATTCGGAAGCCGCCCCAATGCCGCTTATTGATGTATATAGGCACTGAAAGGTCATGCATAATCTCTCCTGTGTCTCTTTTATAGGTTTGTAACAAAAAGGATTTTTGATTGTTTCCACATCGTTTACCCGTTGGATCGTCAAATATCCGCTTGGTGCGACTGTGAAGCAAATCTTGCTCATAATCACCGGTAAGGGGTTTTGAGAACTTTTTATTGTGCGTTGGGAAATAGCCCTTTCTATCAACCGCTCCTGCATAAATAATAAACGAGTTTTGCTCCAGTATAGCTTCTTGTATTTTAGGTAACACTTTATCCGTAATACTATCGAATTTAGTTGTGTATTTAGGGGGATTTGTATTGGGTATTTGCTTGTATTGTTCATCGAATAAGTCAGATTCACTTAAGTTGCCTGAAGCAATCTCTTGCATCAACACTTGTGATACAGCATTTGCAGCATTTACAGCAATATCTTTGACCTGCATATTTCGAGACTGAATATGAAACGCATCTAAATCTCTAAATATGTTCTCTGAATAACCACTGACTTCTAAGGCCTGTTTGCTTACTTCGGTTAAGTCATCCGCGCGATCTTTTACCGCACTGGCAAGATTCACAACTATATGCGAAATGCCACTGCTCGCGGCTTTAGAAGTATCCACTGAGCTATTTAATGAAACCATAGCATCTTTGGCAACTGTTACTTGTTCACTGGAATCTATTAATAACTGCGAGGTAGTTTCCACTAGGGAACGCATTTGTTCATCAGCATCTCTAACACCCTGAACTGCATTGGCAGAAGCTTCGGTATTCTTACTAATATTAGAGAGAACATTATCGATGTCGTCAGTAGCTTCTCGTGTTCGTTTGGCCAGATTTCTTACTTCATCTGCTACTACTGCAAAGCCACGACCTTGTTCCCCTGCTCTTGCTGCTTCAATCGCAGCATTAAGCGCCAGCATGTTGGTTTGTTCAGACAATTGATTGATAGTTTCAACGATAGTTGCGATAGAAGCCGCGTCCTGCTTTAAAAACTCTAGTTGTTCACAGGTTATGGTAATCTTATTTCCTAAACTTTCTTGTTGAGATTTTACCGTCTCTAGACTTTTTAACGATTCAACGGTTTTTTGTTGAGAAACATCTACGTTAGAAGCCGCTTGTTCAGTTAAGTTTTGAACTTGTTCGCTTGTGCTTTCTAGGGTTTCCACTCGGTTAGCAATTTCATCTGCATTTTTTACCTGTTCGTCAAATAACAACGCTAATTTGTCGATAAAATGCGATACGGTAGCTGCCCCTATGGCTATTTGACTAGATTGCGCTTCTATGGAAGTAGCTGCCTCATCATAAACTGAAGCTTGCACATCTGTTTGACTATCTAACGTACTGACGTTTGAATGTGGAATCTTTTTAGATAAATAAGCTAACCCTGCAAAAATGACAGCCATCAATGGCACAGATATCAACAAAGATGTATTAAGAATAACGAGAATAATCGCAAGAATCCCTGCGATTGCGTGAGTGATTATTAACACCTTGATCCTCCAAATGTGCCGTCACTTTAATTTAGGGAATCCCCATTTGAACAATATATCGACAAAAATACATCTATACTTAGGAAAAAACGAAGTATTTGTAAAACTTTTGGCTAAATCAGCAGTAAATTGTTAGTACATTAGTATAAGTGCAATGTTTGAACTAACTGTTATTTTATGTATCAAATGCTAAAGTTAGATTTTATGTATATATTTGTTTAATTAGGATAAAGGGAGACTTCCAATTATGAAAAATGTTGCCGTAATACTTGCCGGATGTGGTGTTTTTGATGGCGCTGAAATTAACGAAGCTGTGTTAACGCTGCTACACATTGAAAAAAACAATGCGAAATACTTTTGTTTTGCCCCCAACAGGGAACAGCTCCATGTAATCGATCATTTAAAAGGTGAAGCTGTAGAAGAAAGTAGAAATATACTCACAGAAGCTGCTCGCATTGCCAGAGGCAATATAAAAGCATTGGATGAGTTAGATGCGAGCGAATTTGATGCATTAATAATTCCAGGGGGCTTTGGCGCCGCAAAAAATCTCTGTAACTTTGCTGTTGAAGGTACAAATGCAAGTATTCAAAGTGATGTAGAAACCGCGATCAAAGCATTTGCCGATCAGAAAAAACCTATTGGTTATATGTGTATAGCGCCCGCACTTGTGCCTTTTGTGCATGCTGCTGATACTGAAATCACCATAGGAACTGATGCAGATACTGCTTCCGCACTTGAGCAACTTGGTGCCAAACATGTCAATTGCCCAGTAGATGATATAGTTGTAGACATGGAGGCTAAAGTAGTGACAACACCTGCATACATGCTGGCTGGTAGCATAATGGATGCTGAAAAAGGCATATCTAAGTTGGTAGAAAAGGTTATTTCACTAGCGTAATCTGGAAACGGAGACGTAAAAAAATGGAGCCGTAGTTCATTTTTTTTAAGCCCCTACATCCCACGAACGTCAACGCCTAGCAACCCCCACTAACAATGGAGTCGTAGTGCATTGTTG
>NZ_JBLWFH010000014.1:0-100156 GCF_050306235.1 Glaciecola sp. 1036
ATATTTGTTTCTCATAACACTTCCTATCATACTTCATTTTGAACATAAAAAGTGTCTAGTGTTTTAGGGGAAGATCAATTTTTGGGGATTTTTCTTGGCTTTTTGGCAGAAACTCTTAAAAATACCATTTACTAATTCAAATTTAATATTTCCATCTGATGACACTCCTTTCGGCTTTATGCCATCTATAAAATCTTCGTAAGTAAAAGAGGGGTGGAATTGTACTATTTCATATCTTGTTCTGTCGCCTTGACACACGAAATCCAGACTTTTTTTGACTTCATAAGTTTTTCCGGTACCAGGCGGTCCATAGAAGATTACATTAGGAGTGTCCTTATCAACTATTTCCTTTGTGTTTGCAAACTTCCATAAAAATCTTGAGATTAAAACCCTTGTAACCTCAGAACTGTCTAATTCAAAAATTGTGTCCACAATTTGTCTGATTTCGTAATTTTTTTTTAAATTTGTTTTTTTGTTAGGTTTGTCTTTATTTTCTAAATTTGTTTCTTGCTTTTCTTCTGAAAATTCTCGATAAAGTTCATCAATAGTCTCATCAGAATATATGGATAAAAAGTCGCAGGGGTGTTCTAGTACCGCTATTTTTCTAAGAAATTGTTTAGCCGCATATTCAGCACCTTCAACTATATCAATCTTCCCTAGAGGATGTTCACATTTAATAATGTTTTCCAGAATCGTTTTAACATTTTTTTCATAGAAATATCTTGCTTCTGACTCATTAGTTTTACCCCCTACTTTACTACCAGAGAGATGTTTCAAAATTGAATAAGTTTTTCCATCATTATTCATCTTAACTTCAAAGTTATTTGCATTACCGGGTTTAGAAGAACCAAAAAATTCCGGAGTAGTGCGTTCCAGGAAGTTACATAGATAATTTCCTGGTAAGTTAGCATCATCGTTAGCTTTTATATTGGTGTATTCTCTAAGAGTTAAATTACTTTCCCTTATTTTTTCTCTATAAATCTTCCATTGTTCATTTATTTTAGGGACCTGTTCAGAAATTTTATTTTTTTCCGTTTCAGGCATATCTTTTAAATAACTTGCCCATAATGTTCTTAGTTCAGATATCCGTTTTTCATCTAACTTACAATTTTCCATTTAACTTCTTCTTTATACAATTTTTAGTTTTTATTATCACAGTCTAAACTGCATTTCCCGATGAAACGCTAAATAATCCTGATGCTTTTTGGACACCAAAATATTCATTTCTGGATGAATACCTAGGGTCTGGCGTTCTTCTAAATGCTCAGAAATCATTATCTTCCCTTTTTCGCTAAAGCTGATGAACCCAAGATCAAATGCTTTATCAATATTTGCTAGGAGCAACAGACCATTGTAAGGATCTAGCCTTTCTTCATTATTTGATTTTGACCACGGTTTTATATGTGAAGCGATTAAAAATCGGTAATTCGGATATTGCGTAACAGCGCAACCTTTCCAGTAGCCAATTAAATTTTCCCTAAATTGTCCTTGACCCACTCTAGCATTCACCATCACCGCTTTTTGAGTATCGGGAATATTCTTGTCCAAGATAATTTCATCGATGTCTTGCTTGATATCAGCTTGGGTAATATCTAAAAGAAAGTCTTTGTAACTGTTAATTGCCGCGCTATACATACCTTTACCGCGAGCGTTGTATTCTTTGAACTCTTTGACTTCGTAGGTTTTACTTACGATTTTTTGATATTCAGTAAATGAACTTATTCCCAATAAACCTTTATCAGAAACACCTACTTCATCCATCCATTTCGGAATTGAGTTTTTAAGCGCACCAAGATAATTTTGGATTGTTTTATCTGACTTACCAATTGATTTTGCCCATCTGCCATATTGCTCTTCCATGGAATCAAGATTGGATGTTAAGCAATTTCTAAGCACCGCTGCAGATTCAGGAACGAGCAATAACTCAAAAAGGGTTTCATCAAGGTAGGCAAAATTAACTAGCTTTTTAATATTTGAATCTGTTGCAGATTTAATCGATTTAAAAGCTTGCTGATTTTCAGGCGCTACATCTAGATGCCACCATCCAGAAGATTGTAGATGATAAAAGGGTAAGAATGGATTTTCAGCATCATTCTTCTGTTTTAAACGAGAAAAATGCCAACTAAACCGTTGTTTTAATAAATCATCATAGTAGATATGGTTATTCTGAATATGTCCTAACTCGATCAAATCCATTACTGCGAACATCATACAAACTTTGTGAGGTTTGGCGTGTCCCGATGATTTATCCGGTTTCAGACTTTGGAATTTTTCTGCATATTGAGCCAAACTCATTTCATTGAAACCATTATCGCTCGATAGCTAGATTTCAAAACTGTCATATACAACATAACTTTCCTCCATGAATTATGAGTGATATCTCTAGCCCCTCAAAGGTTCATCCTATGACAATATCACTCATT
Organism: Glaciecola sp. 1036; assembly: GCF_050306235.1. NCBI lineage: Bacteria > Pseudomonadati > Pseudomonadota > Gammaproteobacteria > Alteromonadales > Alteromonadaceae > Glaciecola > Glaciecola sp. 1036. Next base: position 2,424 of record NZ_JBLWFH010000014.1, read on the forward strand.
TTCAAAATTTATTCCCTACTGCGCTCCATGTAAAGCAGCTAACACATACACCAAAGGTGCGTTCCAGTTGATGGTGACCTCGTTTGTGGCGTAGCTGCACCAATCATCTACATATGTGGTGGCGGGTTGGTCGCCTGTGTAGTTACAGCCGTCTTCTCGTCCTGGGTGCGGGCCGCCAACTAAAAAGCCGGGCACTGGTGCGCTGACATCATCGGCAAACGACTGTCTGTGGTGAGGGTCTTGTGGCGTCTTGCTTCCATTGCCGGTTACAAAGGAATAATCTGTAGGGTTTTTCCCTAACACATAATCGATTAATCCAATGGCGGCGTTCACGTATTCCACCGATGCGGTTTGGCGATAGGCTTGCATTAAAATAAAGGCTTTGTTCATCGCGCCTGAATTGCTGCCCCAGACAAAATCATTGGTTTCCATGGCTACGCCATAAGCTGAGTTTGAGTGGCTGTTAACTATGCCGTCGGCTACCGCAATTAGGCTATTTTTCAGGCTGATATAGGCGTCTGTGGCGAGCATATTTTCCCCTTCTGCCAACAATGACACATAGGCCAATCCCATTGTATTTGGCCAACCAGGAATGCTTGCGCCTGTGGCGTATTGGTTAAAATCATCTAAATATTGAGCATCAGCGGTAAGCAAATAAAGCTCTGCGGCAGCCCAAGCGAACTCGCCAGCATAATTTGAATCTTGATAACCGCCGGTTTGAATATCCGCCGGTTGCACGTATTCAACGTTTGGATTTGCTACCGCCCATGCGTAGGCGTCAATAGCGGCTTGAGTATAGCTTGCCGCTTGATTAGCGTATTCTGGAATATTGGCATAAACACGACTAGCGGTCGCCATTACACCCGCAAAATTGAGGGTGGCGCCTGTGCCTTTTTGCACTACATATCGCTGTGCGGTGGCTTCGTGAGGCATTACCGTACCGGCAAAAGACGCAGTAGTTAACTTATGATACACACCGCCATCGTTGGGATCTTGCATGCTAGCCATCCATTCTAGATTCCACATAATCTCATCTAAAATGTCGGGGGCGTTATTGCTCGATTCTGGAATATTGCCATTCCGGGTTTGATAAAATTCAGGATAGTGAATATAAGCGGCCAATAGGGTGTAGGTTGAAATACCGCTGTTGACTATGTATTTGTTGTAATCACCAGCGTCGTACCACCCTTTTGGTGAACTGATTACTGTACCTTCGGGCCGTTCAGCAGTGGCCGCTGATGCATGCACTAATACTTGGTCGTCAGGATGTCCTAAAGGTCGCGCCCAATCGCCCGCAAATTCAGCGGTTAACTCCATGCTTGCACGATTAAAATAATAAGCTTTAAGGGCAGTATCATGCACATTGAGAAAGCTGTCTTCGCCGATGGTAAACACTGGAGAATCATCAAATTCTGCAACCCGAATCACATAAGAACCCCCTGCTGTTAAGTCACTAAAATCTGCCAATTTAACGGCTTGATCAGCCGGTGCCCAAGTTGCTTCATCCGATAAATTGCCAGTAAATACTGCACTGTTGGTGTCTGTGTTAATAACTTCAAAGGTTGTGGCCGCACTGGTAGGCACAACCGCAACTTTTGCGAAGCTGGGCAAATAACCGATTTGATTGACTTTGATATCACCTTCCGGTGCCGGCGGCGGTGGAGGTGGTGGTGCAGGAGGCGGTGGTGTTGGGGGCGTACTAGGTGATGATGAACCACCACCGCCACAAGCTGAAATAGCAATACTAAGAAATGATAAAATTGCGAATTGATAAAATCGTTTGGAAAAACCAAGGAAACGACTGCGCATATTAAACTCCATATCAAACATACCTGAAAGCGCTTACATAGATGAGTAAATTTTTTTGATTGCACGGATATTTGATTGGTCCTTTTGCGACGAATCTGATACTCGTAAAATCACTTAAACTGTAAATTGATTGTTAATTTTACGTAAATTTACAAATATCTCCATCGTTAATTTGTGTTTTTTTCATTTCCCATTAGGCTTAGATATAAAAAAAGGCGCACGGATAATCAATATTCGCCTCTTGTTCAACAAAAGCGTAAATGGATTTATATGCAAAACTCCACACAAACTCTCATTCGCATTTTCAAAGCTTTCGTGTTCTGGGCTGTGTTCCAGCTACTGTTTTTTAGTGGTGGGTTTAGTTTTTTGTTTCCTATGCTTCCAAGCTGGGGAATAGCTATTGTGATGGGTAGCGTGATCATAGCGGGTACCATGTTGACGACCTGGGTATTTCTCAAATTTGACGAACTCACTTGGCGCGATTTGGGGATGCTGCCTAACCGATCTTCATGGCTTAAATTGATTGTTTCTTTGCTTGTGGGCATTTTGTTTTTTGGCAGTTTTTATGTGGTGTATTATCTGTTTACGCCCATTACCATAATGCCTGTTGAAGGAAAAAACCTCCTTACTTCTTTTATCCTAATATTGTTAGTTTTTCTCGCGTTAGGCACTATGGAAGAAATCGCCTTTCGTGGCTACTTTCTTAAGAAACTTGCCAGTGCCATCGGAATTCGAAGTGCCATCTATATTACCTCTATCGCCTTTGGTTTTTATCATGGATTAAGCTTTGAAAGCGTTTCTGGCCCTGCTATTTGGGGGCTTTATTATGGCGTGCTTGCCTACTGGACCAAAGGCTTGGCGATTCCCATTGGCTTTCATGTGGGCGTTAACGTAATTCAAGGCATATTTAGTGAGAAAACGAAATGGATAGAGGGCATCTGGATGTTCGATTTCGTCGACAAGTCATCGCCTTTTACCATTGATCAAGTCACCATAGCATTGCAGTTGCTTTTACTGGTGGGTGGTGTGTTATTGGTTGAATATTATTTACGTGTAGTACAGCCGAAGCAAAAAAATCTGGATTAATGTGATTTTTCAACACTTATTTGAAACTCTCCTAAAGTACAGGTGTTTTTATAATTTCCTTGAGTAAACTTGAATCAGGCAATCAAGGGTTGATTGCCTTAACTTAATTTAAAAAGGAATTTACATATGCAAGTACTCGATCAAGCAAGTATTCAACAAGTGAATGGCGGATGTGCTGAGCTCTGCTGGGGCGATTTTGATGCTGGCGAAATGGCCGCGCAAGTGGCTGGTGGCGCCATTGCAGGCAGTTTAGCTGGCCCTGCAGGTGCAGCAGCGGGTGCCGTTGGTGCGGCTGCCGCTTATATTTTTGACGTATTGTGGACTGACTAAATTTTGGTCTTTTACGTTTAGTAAATAAATGGCATATTACTGCCTTGGTAAGATGCCATTTATTTTTCAAGAGGAATGAGATGAAACAAACATTAGCATTGAGCAGGCTGCCTATAGCCTTTTTAGCCGCAATTATTATCGGTGTTCTTACGTCTTTAGCATTAGATTACTCATTGCCGACGGACTCATCATTTGTTTCAATTGCAAAGGGGCTTATTACTGGGTTATTGGTCGGAATTTCCATGATTATGATCCTCAAAAAGAAAGCTGTTTAAAAAATTGTAGTTAAATTTTTTGGTTTTCTTTTTAGAGATGTAATGGATGTGAAATGAAAGTTTTTAGACGACTTTCGATACTATTTGCACCCCGTGCTGCAGGACTATGATGCTAAAAAGCATAATCATCTTCAACTAAAGCGCGTCAAAACTTGCAAAGCACTCCTCAATTCTCCTACATTCATAAGTGCAAAATCATGATTCTGGACGCCTTAAGGAAAATTAGACGCTAGGCTGAGATTCACTTAGTGATTGAATACGGAGCTAGTTCCCAGTGAAGAAAAAACTCAAAGTCTTTTTGAAGATATTTTCAATTGTCTCTTTTATTTACGGCGCTTGGATGTTCTATCAACAAATGCGCATTCCTGATGTTCAGCGTTTATCTGGCAATGAAAATCGTTCCTGGTTGATTCAAAACGTTAATGTGTTGCCCATGGATAATCCCGAGCAGCCTGTGTTGTATGCTCATTCTGTAGTAGTTGAAAATGGCATGATTACTCAGATCTTTCCTAACGCTGACATAAACAATCTTCCCAACCTATCTTCATTAGACATCATCGATGGGCAAGGCATGTATCTGACGCCTGGGCTTACAGATGTCCATGTACATGTGTTAGATGAAGCTGAATTAGCAGCCTTTTTATATTATGGCGTGACCGCTATACGCAACATGAATGGATTCTCGATGCACCTAAGAATGCAGGCATCTATTGAGAATGCACAATTGTTAGGGCCAAGCTTCATTACCACCGGCCAAATTCTTAATAGCCCCGGCAGTAATTTCAATGGATTTCAACAAAGTGTGCAAACCCCTGAGCAAGCGATAGCTGCAGTTGAAAAGCAATATCAGCAAGGATTTCGGCATTTAAAAGTGTATTCAAACCTATTTCCCGATGTGTTTGACGCTATCAAACAAAGTGCGCAAGCACTTGGTATGAGCATAACAGGGCATTCGCCAGAGGGTCATCGTCACGATGGCGTTCCCTATGAAAAACCCTTTGAAATTTCTTGGGATGAAAGTGTAGGTCAGGGTTTTACCAGCCTTGAACATATAGAAACCATTGCCTGGCATGCGCTGCGCGACACTATGAACGAAACTTCTATGCGAGCTGCTGCACAACAATTAGCTACCTCTGGGGATGCAGTAACACCCACTTTAATTGCACATCGACGATTGGTTAAGGTTGCGCAAAGCAAAGGCGGCTATCTTCATCAAGAAGACAGTGACATGATAAACCCTGTGATTCCTATTATGGAGATTGGGGCTCAAGAATTTTGGTCGAACATGGACCCTAACGGTTACGAATTACCTCATGCGATGTTTTTCCTAGAAGCAACCAAGATGCTTCAGCAAGAAAATGTGCCCTTGTTAGCAGGTTCAGATGCCGGTGGTTTTGGTTTGATCCCCGGCAAATCCTTACATGAGGAATTAGCGTTAATGTCGGAAGCTGGATTGTCGAATTATCAGGTTCTGCAAGCGGCTACGAAAAATGCAAGCTTAATTGGGTTTACTAAGCTAGGGCAAATAAAGCCGGAATTCACCGCTAATTTACTATTGCTCAAGCAAAATCCTCTTGAGGATCTCCAGAACCTATCACAAATCGAAGGGGTAATGGTTAATGGTCATTGGATTGATTCAGGTGAACGAGAAGAGTTAAAACAAGTTGCCAAGGACACCAGATTAACCCGATCATTAGTGCGAATTGCGGAAATCAGAATTAGCGAGTGGTTTTAAAGCATGATTAATCAGTCGGTAAGCCTAATGTTGGCTACCCTATGTTTCATAGCGGTATATCTACCCAAAGGTGCTCACTTGTTTGGTTTTCGGTTATTGATGCTGATTAGTGGTGTCGGTATGCTGCTTGACTATGGGCAAAACGCTTTGCAATTATTTACGGCACCCTATGCCATTGCTATTATTTTTGCGCTAGGCCCCTGCTATTACTTTTTCATTAGTTTTTTGCTACGCCAACCGCAAAAACCTATACTGATGATACTGCATGCTATTCCAGCATTAATAAGCCTGTTCTTTTTACAATATCCTCAAGAGCTGATCTTAATAGGTACGCTGTCTCAATTTGCATATATAGTATTTTGCCTATACCTGATCCGGCAATATCATTTGGCCATTGTGCAAATAACCAGTGATGCCTATTCCCACCAGCTAAAGTGGATCATTCCCGTGTTTTACATTACTGGTGTGAATAAAACACTGGAACTTGTGCGACTAAACCTGCAACCAGAACTCGGTCCGCAAATTAACAATTTTTGGCAAATGCTAGGTAACCTGGTTACCTTTGGCTTGGTTGTGTTTATATTAAAACAGCTCGTTTATTACAGTAAAGTATTCAAAGAGTGGAACAGTCTTGCATCTGGCGAGCACTCACCAGAAAACCAAAACGCAGAATCTATTTTTAAACAGATAAAACGCTTCGTATTAGAACATGATTTGCATTTAACGCTTCGACTCACTATTCGCAGCATAGCGGAACAAATGGGCATTAGTGAAAAAGATATATCTTGGGCGGTAAATCAGGGAGGCAATACCAATTTTAATGACTTTATTAATGCATTGCGTATTGAGCATTTCAAGCAGCAGGTTAGCATTCAAGGGCAATCATCTAATCTGTTAGACCTAGCTTTTTCCTCGGGATTTAATTCTAAATCGTCATTTAATGCGGTATTTAAAAAGCACACTGGACTTACACCTTCTGCTTATTTAAAGGCATTGACATAAGCAAAAGAAAAAACAAAGGAGTCGATAATCTACTCCTTTTTCATGGAAATCGAAGAACTAGTATGCTTCTAATGTTTTGCACTAGCACTAACTGTCAAACCTCTGTAAAACTTACAAGCAAATTGAATAAGATTGCTACATAACTTTTCAGTAATTTAATGCCAAATTCTTCAACAATGAAAATTATCAATAAATTTCAATTGGTTATCGAGTATTCGAATCTACTTTTAAACTGGTCTAACCCTTGCAACCTTGAGGCTGAAGGTCATTAATGACCAATAATGTTCAACAGCAACCAAAGGAGAATTCGTTATGAACAGCGATATCGCAAAAGGTAACTGGAAAGAAATGAAAGGTAAAATCAAGCAGCAGTGGGGTAAACTTACTGATGACGATGTTGACCAAGCTGAAGGTAATAAAGACGAGCTAGCGGGCAAAATCCAAAAGCAATATGGGAAAAGCCGCGAAGAAGCTAAAAAAGAAGTCGATAGATTTTTTAGCTAATAGCTTAAAAGTAAAAGCGCCTGTGGATGAGAATCCGCGGGCCTTTCCGTTTCTACGAACCGAAAACCTGTCGGTATTACCCGTCCAACCTTATTAATCCCCCGCAAAGTACTTTGTACCTGTAGCAAAACCTTAACTGTCTATTTATACAGTTTGTGCTATATTTTTAATCAATCTCATCTCAAGGTAAAAGGAATAAGCTATGAAGGGAAAATGTTTATGCGGCAGTATTGAAGTGGAAACACAAGAACAAACTAACCTGGGCTTATGTCATTGTTCCATGTGCCGACGCTGGACTGGTGGACCTATGTTTGCCGTTCATTGTGGAACAGACGTCAAGTTTACAGGCGATACTCCTTTTCGATACGCTTCTTCAGATTGGGCGGAACGAGGGTTTTGCGGAAAATGTGGCTCGCACTTGTTTTATCATCTATTACCAAGCGACGAATACATGCTACCTGCCGGCTTATTTCAAGAAAATGATTTTGCGCTGGTAAGCGAAATCTTCATCGACGAAAAACCAAATTTCTACGAATTCAAAAACGACACCAATAAGCTTACTGGCCAGCAAGTATTTGAGCAGTACGCTCCAAAAGATTAATTTAGCTAGAAGCACGGCCAATACTCAAAGCATTGGCCGTGCTACCGCTAACTATTCACTTCATTTGAGTTGCCAACGAAAGCCTCTTTTTACGCAGAAATACCAATCCACCCAGTAGTAACAACAACATTGAGGGCACTGGTGTAGTCACTATCTGTTGACCAATCTCGATGTCGGTAGATGCACTGATGTCATAACCTGAATTTTCAAGAAAAGCACCGTAAAAAGCACCATCAAATATTCCTAGAATGTCTACCACCGCACTACCTACTGATAAAGCCTCAAACGTCAGGGTCACAAGTTGGATATTGCTATCCATTATTGCCGGAAACGCCAGCCCTGCAAAATTGTTCGGCCCAAAAGAGGCGTCGAAAAAGCTTGGACCAACGGCGAAAGACGTTAAGCTTAAAATGGGTGATAAAGGTTGCAAGTCAAAACCGAAACTCAGTAAGCCTTCTGTCGTGATATCATTTTGCAATTCTACCGCTATGGTGAAGGTTTCGCCCACCATTATATCGCTGTCGCTAACCACCAAATTGGTAATGGGCACAGCATGCGCCGCATTAATTGATAAATAGAACAAACATGTGAAAATAAACATTCTTGTTTTCATTTTACTTCTCCCTAATTGATTGTTGAATTGAATGTTACATAACAGCGATACCAAGCTTGGTAATCACTAAAATCTATATCTTGATCATCGTCATAATCAGCTTCTTCAATGAAGTTAGCATCGCCTGCGGTGGTTCTTAGGGCAGACATGAAAATGCCGCGGTCTATGTTATCCACATCAGCATCGCCATCTAAATCGCCACAAACTAAGGGCGGTTCGATGACCTCACAAGCATCACCTTGGCCGTCGTTGTCACTATCTGCCTGATCTAAATTGGCTGTATCTGGACAGTTATCATCTTCATCCGCTATGCCATCAGCATCTGAATCTGGGGTCACCTGCACATCAACGCTTAGGTCTTGCCCTTCAGAAGTGGTATAACTAATTCGCCATGTAAGGGCCTTACAGATATTGGCATCGGTGTTTGCGCTAAAACTCACGGGATCTATGCTATGCGTAGAACCAAGAGGCACTACAGTTCCGATAACTGTGGGATCTGTATCATCCGAGCGGCCAAATCTGGCACTTGCGTCAGTGACCACAACCCCAGGTGGCGGATTAAGAATTTGTGCCCTAGCGTTGTGGGCAAACGCTGTTCCCTTGTTATACAGCACCACTGACCAGTCATCAGTAGAAGTATCTTGTTGGAAACAACTGACCACACCTAAATCTGGCAGATTGGGCAACGCGGGATCTTCAATGGCGTGCTCTACCCAGTTGGTATCTGTTCTAATTTGCTCAGCATTGGGGAAAATGATGGTCGCTTTGTTGCGAATTCTATCTCCTGGTAAAAGGTCTTCGCGTGCATTTATGCTAAATGAGACGGTCCGGGGCTCACTTGGTGGCAACAATGGATCTTGCCAGAGTATGACACGCTTATCGGGATCATAGCTCCCTCCATTGTTCACTATCAGGGTAGTGTCATCTAATTCCTCTGCCAGCACATCGTAAATTTGCACGTCAATGGCGTCTGCTTCTCCGATATTTTCATAGGTAATTTGATACTCGTGCAACCGCCCAGCTTGGGTAATACCATAACCTTGTGAACTCACAGGTGGAACGGCCGTTTTATAATTTGGATCCCTGGCGAGTAAAGCATCGCATCGAGCACGATCACAAGGTCCATAGGAGCAACAACAAGCGGGCGCCGGTATACCGTTGCCGTGCACGTCTCTTAATTCGCATGCTTGAGGCGGTGGAGGAGATGGAATCGGCGTAGGGCCCGTAGGGAAAGAACCCGGCCCGCTGTTGTTTAAACAGGTCACCACGTTATTTACGACCAAACAAGGTTGTGGTGGATTATTATTTTGATTCAGTAGCGCTGGAGGTCGACAATTGGGTGCGCTGGCACAGGCATTGTCACCACAATCAACTCGACCATTGCAGTTGTCATCTATGCCGTTGTTACATATCTCGGGGAAACCACTTCTGGATGAATTATCAAATCGAGTAATAAATACATCCGTATTACTTACACCGTCTACATCGATAGCACCTGAAGTCGCAACCGCAATATTCAGCAAAGCAGAGTTACATTGAAAAATGCCCGAACTCGCATTTACAGGTCCGCTACCGATAAAAGGAGGCAAGGTCATGGTCAGGGTATTGGTGTATTGACTGCCATTTGCTAAATCGCCCACTCCCATAGTGATCATGGTTTGATTATTGGAAACCAGTGCAGTTGATGGCGAGCTATTAACTAAACTAGTTCCCAGTGGCGGAAAATCAATTATTTGGGTTCCATTTGCAGTATCTGGACCACTATTGGACACAGTTAAATCATAGTCAATTGGACTGTTCACCTGACCGGCAACTGAAGGGCCTAGTTTTACTATGTTCAGGTCAGCTTGGTTTGTTGGTGGTGGGTTTACCGGGTTTACTGCAAAGCGCATTTCACTCCATACTGACAAAGCACAGCCATTGTAGAGTTCAACCGACGTAATATCACCAATGTCGGTAGCGCCCACAAAGATATTAAATTGCCCTGGTGGAATTGCATGATCTTCAACGCCCAATGAACCCACAAAGCGCGCACGGCCCTGACATTCAGCAAACATAAATTGAAAGCCAACCGCCGCTAAAGGTTGACTAAAAGTTATAGTAATAAAATCGGGAAAGAATGAGACAATTCTATTGTTCGGATAAGTTAATCCAGACGGACTCGGTGTAGAAAAATTAAAATCAACATTGTTCAAGCTAAATTGCACTTGTTGAGCGCCAAAGACAAAGCCTAAATTTGCATTGAAATCGGTCCGAGTGGCGTTTTGAAATGCCACATCGCTGGTAGAAAACACCAGTCTGGCGTCTACTGAAACTGGTAAGAATATTAAAAATACAGCAATCAGTAGGTATTGCTGAAGCCAATTTTTTGTTGTCTTGATTTTGCTTATTTTCGCGAGACCAATGGAAAACCGCGCACGAAAAGATTTGTTAGTTTGGGTATAAATTTGCTTCGTCATAATTGCCTTTCTCCCTAGACAACCTTGCTCAAAACACGCGAAGGTATAATTAGAAATAAAAGCTATCTCAACCTAATCCAAAAGTTCTATGGGAAATCTATGGGAAATCTATGATCACGGTTAAAACCCATTTATACTGGGATAAAGCAGGTAGCTTATTGAAGATTTAAAGGATTAATCTGAAGGTGTCTATGCAGGAATTTAGTGTTGATAAATGGCGAGTATATCCATTAGAAAACCGAATTGATGATGGCGAGAACAGTGTCAAGATAGAACCAAAAGCAATGGAATTGCTTGTTGTATTGGCAAAGGCTGAAGGCAATCTAGTCACACGCGACCAAATATTTGAACAGGTCTGGAAACATCAGGTTATTGCTGATCATGTACTGTATAATTTGATTGCAAATTTGCGCAAAGCAATGGAGCCAAATCCTCACAAACCTTCGTTTATTATCACCGTACCTAAGAAAGGCTATCGTTTAGCCCAACAAGTATCATGGCAACAAGCGTCACCGGTAGTCCAAACACAGACAGCACCCCCAACAAAAAAATCATCGCCTGTTGCTTGGCTAGCAATGCTTGGGATTTTATCTGTAGTAGCGGTGTTTTGGTTTATCAATCAATCTAGCAACCAACTCGAGGTTATCGAATCTGAAACTGAGCAGCCTCAAACGCCAACACAAACGGCGATTGCGGTGTTACCTTTTCAAGTGTTTGACGATGAAGCTGATACGCGCTTTTTTGCTGATGGCTTGGCAGAAGAAATTATCCATCAACTGGCTTCTGCTCCAGATTTATCGGTTATTTCCCGCTCTTCGTCGTTTTCATTTAAAGACCAAACCATAGATAGCCAAAGCCTAGCTAAAAAACTGGGAGTCAATTATTTATTAGAAGGCGCGGTAAGAAAAGAAGGCAATACTTTACGTATCAATACCCATCTAATTAATGCCCAAGACGCTACCCACGTCTGGTCTAAAGTATTTACTGCTGAAGAACAAAGCCTGTTTAAGTTACAACAGGATATCAGCATTGCCATTGTGACCTCGTTAGAACCCGAGAATGTTTCAATAACGAGACAAAAATTTAGGCAACATCCTGAATCGGGTGATGCCTACATGCACTTCTTACGTGGCAACGCAATGGCGGCAAGAGCCACACCAGAATATACCAGAAAGGCTCTGGCCGAGTTTGAAAAGGCCATAGAATTAGAACCTGACTATGCATTAGCACATGCGTCGATCGCATTAAACACCTTAGTATTATTCCAACAACGAGTCATTACAGCAGAGGACACTGTAGATCCTACGCTCAAAGCAATTGAAACCGCTTTGCAAATAAACCCTTTTCTACCAGAAGCAATAGTAGCCAAAGGTCTTTTTCATTCCACCTTTAATCAAAGGTCTGAAGCAGAACAAGCATTTGAAGAAGCCTTGTCGTTAGACCCAAATTCGGCGCTAGCTCACCATAATTACGGCTATTTATTGTGGATTAATCAAGATTACAGTGGCGCCTTGAAACACTTTTCAATTGCCTTGACCTATAATCCTATGTCTGCGATAACTAATTTCGCCGTGGCGGATTCACTGTTTTCTTTAGGCCAACTAGAGAAAGCGCTTGCCCAATATATTCATTGTACCGAATTATTGCCCGACTACCCTGCTTGTCATTTGGGCATAGCCAATTTGTATCGTTTTACCTTGCAATACGACAAAGTTGATAAGCATATGGCAAAGGCAAAAACTTATCTTTCAGACCGAGACTTTTATTTGTACTACGCCTCGTTAACGGACGCCACTTGGCGCGATGAGTTGCCTCAAGCCAATAACCTAGCTGCAATTTTATATACACACAACGGCGGCACTTATATTGGTTTACAAATCAAACTGATTTTAGCGAGTTATGATAATAACCTGGACCAATGGTTAGAGAACACATTGGCATTAAAAAAAGAATGGCCAGACAGTCAGTCCTTACCAATGGCATTGGGTCTTTATTATTATTTTCAGAACGATTGCAGCACTTCAACTGATTATTATGAAACTGTGCTTTCAGACAACCCGCAATATGCAAGCAATTTCAATGTCATGATTTGGGGCGTTTCTCACATAGCCAATCTTGCCTACTGCTATAAACAGACAGAGCAAAACGAGAAATATAGTCAAATGATGACATTGTTAGACCAACAACTGAGTACATATCAACTAAAAGATTTTACGGTACCCGGAGTGGCACTAACTACACTTAGATATAAGGTTTTATCCGAGTCTTCTGCGGTTTCTGATAATCAGCTTGAACAACTTAAGAAAACCAATAAGGTTTTGGATTTTTTAATTAGCCAAGATCCTATATTTCAAGCTACGAACTGAGAATATTATTTTTTGTTAGCTTCAAGCCAAGCATCAATTTGCTTATCTACTTCGCTCGGATAAGGCACGCCATCTTCGACGCCAACATAGACCAGGCACATGTCTTCTCGTTGGCTAAAGACTTGATGATATTTATCGATCCAAATTCTTAAGTGCTGGGCGAGTTGTTTGCTGGCAGGAATTAAATCATAAATTTCAGGATTGTTTTGTAGATCCTCTAAAATCGCCTGATTGTGTTTGTAAATGCCTGTATCCGTATAGGCACGCATTTGATCACAAATGAAAGTTTCTTCGTCATTCATCTGATCCGCATAGTAGCTAAAAAACAACTCAAATTGCCTTTCTCGCTCTATGCCCAGCCTATCTTGCATCATAGTCACCAGTTGATTGCGGCGCTTTACTTGAGCAATAAAAGCAGTAAACGCATTCTCTTGGTGTTGATCGATACGCTGCATAGTTTGATATAGGTTTTGTCGCGAATAATGGTCATAGCCAACAATAGCTGCCAAAACAACAAAACACATAGCAACACCAGCAAAGACGATACTCTTGCGATTAAATTTTGGCTTAAGACTAAATTTAGCTTCGACAGGCGTAAGGTCTGGCATACTAAAACCCACACTTCTTGTGGTTTTTATCAATGCCTGATTCTCACCATCATCACCAAGCATCTGCCTTGTATCAGAAACCAGACGAGATAGTGACCAATCACTAACAACTTTTCCTGGCCAAAGAGCCTGATGTAAATCGTCTTTATCTAGCGGATTAGGGCTGGCTTGTGCAAGCAACAATAATAGCATCAAGTTGCGCTCTGGTAGATTCACTTTTTGCCCATTTTTAAATAGGCTTTTATGTTTAAGGTCTAGATAAAAGTCGCCAAAAGCGTAACCCTGTATCTCCCTATTTTCTGTTTCCACCCAGCAAGTCCTAAATCTAAAGGTTTTTCCCTCTTTGTTTTAAAGTATAAATTGCTAAACAAGTTTGAACAACATTATCTCGTTGTTAGTCAACTCAATTCGTTAGCTAAATGATTGGATATTAAAGAAAAACAATTATGTACATAAAGTAAACAACCTGTATAGTATTAACAATCTATGGAACTTAGGGTAATGGGTTCCGATCAATGCGAGTCATTAGTTTAGTATGAAGGCTTTATTATTAGTCGTTACAGCGTTTTTCACTGCCACCGCAATGAGTGAAGAAACACTCGTATTGTATTCTCGTAACTACACAAATCCTTACGTTAAAGCGCATATAGATAATATTGTTAAGCTGTCAGAAGAAAAGTTCGGAAAACTCCACGTCATAAAATCGCAAGATATGGAACAAGGCCGGGCATTTGCTGAACTGGTCAACGGCAATATAGACGTGATTGTTACCGCGCCTACTATAGAAAGAGAAACCACTGCCCGTGTCCTCTATGTCCCTTTAGACAGAGGCTTACTGGGATTTAGGATTTGTATGAAAAATGCAAATTCCCCTGCATTTAACCGAGTTAGGTCGGCCATGGATTTGCTAAACAAAGAATTAGCTATAGGCGTTGCAGAACATTGGCCAGATAACATTATCTTTCGCGATAATGGGTTTAGGGTCACTTCCGTATCAAAAAGAGAATCACTGTTTTTAATGTTGGAACGCAACCGGTTTGACTGTTTAACACGTAGCGTGATGGAAATTGATGACGACATTAAAAACTACGGTAATGGTGCTTTAATAGAAGACGATGCTCTCTTGTTCTTATATCCCAACTCTGATTTTATATTTATTAATCCAAAACGTCGGTCATTACATGAAAGATTAAGTATAGGTCTTGGTATGGCCATTGAGGACTACAGCTTTTTTACTATCTTTGAAGAGTTTTATGGTGATACTTTAGAAAAGCACAGAGCCTTTGAACGTAAGCTAGTATTTATGCAAAACAACACTATCTCTCGGCAGGCGCTTTCTGCGATTAACCATTTTGGTATCGCGAGTTTTATAGTGCCTATAGAATAAACATCTCCGGTGTCAGGTAATTGATGATGTGTTTGATAAGCAGGTCGTATGCTCAATGAAAGTCGTGTTTTCTTTTATCTTTTTGGTTACCTTCAGCCTGTGCACACAAGCCCAGGAAAAGTTAATCGTCTGGGACAAAATATACCAAAGGGAATATCTTCGTAATTTCCTGCAGATGGCATTGAATCACACCGAAGAAGGGAAACAATATCAGCTTGTTCCTTCTATTGCCCTTGAGCAAGGTGATGCATTTGACTATTTAACTCAAGGCAATATCGATATTTTCATCAGTGCAGCAGATAAAAACCGAGAGTCTTCTTCGTTACCAATCTTCGTGCCCACAGATCGAGGCTTACTTGGATTTAGATTGTGCTTTACGCAAAAATCTAATCCAATATTTGAGCAGATAAGGTCAGTCGACGCCATGATAAAGCTGGATTTTAGTTTTGGTGTTGGATCGGATTGGCCTGACTTGGGCATTTATCAACAGAACGCTATAAAAACAGTGTCTGACAAAATAAATTCAAACCTAACAGCTATGATCATTGATGAGAAGTTTGATTGCTATTCTCGCAGTGTGTATGAAATTGACGAAGAATTACACTTGTATGAAGGTACTGACATTATCGTTGATGAAAACCTGTTATTTATTTATCCCAATGCAGAATTTATTTACATAAATCCGCACAAGTCTGAAGTTCACGCTATTTTGCTGCAAGGCATAGACGCGATGCTCAAAGACGACACCTACTTTACTTATTTTGACGACAATTATGCAGACGTACTGCGCAATCATGGAATATATGACAGAAAGCTGATTTTTTTAGAAAACAATCAGTTGTCTGAGCAAGCCATAGATGCGGTTAACCGATTTGGTGTTGCCACCTTTATTCAAAATTAGCATTTACCAGAGCAAAATTGACTACTGTAATTGCCCATAAAGTGACGCCTTAATTTGCTATCATCTGCGCTAAAGCATACACTGCCCCAAAACAGCAAAACAAAAACATCTATGGAAATTCAAATAGATAATTCATCCGTGGTGCAGTTAATTCAACTTTCATTGGTACCGGTATTTTTGCTCGTTGCTATTGGTCAAATGCTAAATGTGTTAACCGGCCGATTGGCAAGAGTCATAGATCGCGCGCGCTGGTACGAAGATCAAAAAAATGAAGGCATCATTACTGCCTACAATGAAAGGCAAAAGGACGAACTAAATGCCCTGCGCAGACGCATGCGATTCTCCAACTGGGCAATCAATTTTTTAACCGGCGCTGCGCTTTTTGTGTGCGGTACCGTAGTACTTCTTTTGCTAAAAGGCATAGTGGCTCCCAGCATAGACAACTTTATTCTTGCACTGTTTACCTTTGCTATGACCGCAATAACGGGCGGATTGATTTGCTTTTTTATTGAAGTGAGCATTGCCACAGCGACGCTAAAAATACCCGATCCTGATGGCTACGACTGATTAAGAAGTTTGTAAGCAGCGGTTAATTGCTTTGTATAAGGTGTCTTTTTCGACGGGTTTAATTAGGTATTCATTCATTCCAGCGGCTAAACAATATTGCGACTCTTCGTCTGCGCTATTGGCAGAAAGACCTATTATGGGGACGGCATCTAATTCCGAGTGAGTTTCATACTCGCGAATCTTTTCTACCGCCTGTAAACCGCTCATTACTGGCATCATCACATCCATTAGAATCAAATCGAATTTTTGCTGACGATATTGATCACAGGCTTCACGGCCATTTTTAGCGTACGCAACGTCAGCCCCGCAAGCCAATAAATGTTCGCCTGAAATTAAGCGCATAATTTCACTGTCATCGACTACCAAGATCTTTTTATTGCTTAAGTTTGGTTGTTTATTAAGTAGCTCTCCAGTGTGTTCAATTTGTCGGGACGCGAGTTCAAGGGCAATTTCAAAGCAAGCTTCACATCCACCGTTTGGACGGTTTTGGATTGCCAAGGTGGCATGCATTTGTTCGCAGATATTGGAGGCTAACGTAAGCCCTAATCCAACGCCTTTATTCGCGTCGGCGGTATGATTATGGATATGATCCAAACTGGAAAATACAGTTTCTAAAATTTCATCAGGAATACCAGGGCCAGTATCACGCACAAGCACCATCAAGATGCCGCGATTATTGGTAACGTTGAATCTAATATCAATAGAAATCTCACCAGATTCGGTGTACTCCCATGCATTGGTAAGAATTGAAGACAAAACTTCCTGGATTCGCTCTTCATCCCCAAGCAAGGTAAAGGGAATATCATCGTGATAAGTAACATTAACACTTAATCCCTTTTCATTCGCTTTTTCCGTACAAGTGCCTATCAGAGAGTTCAACATTTTATTAGGGTCAAATTCAGCCTTAATAATTTTAAAGGTCTTGGTCTCCATTTTCGCCATTTCTAAAATGCTAGTAAGCAACTTGAGTAAACGTCGAGAAGACACACCTATAATTTTAATGTACTTAGTCTGGTCATTGTCTAGTTTAGTGTGGCTGATAAGATCTACTGCACCGATTATGGCAGTTAAGGGCGTGCGAATTTCATGGCTGAAACTGGCCAAGAATTCAGTTTTCATACGCGTAGCATTTTCCGCTTTGACTCTGGCATCTTCTAACGATTGTGCTCTTAAATAACGCTCTGTAGTATCTAGTCCTGTACCAACAAGCTTCTCGGCGAATCTGGTGTCGGTGAATTGTCGACGTGCAGCTATGGTGATATAGGTTTGATCATCATCATCTAAAGTAGCTA
Organism: Glaciecola sp. 1036; assembly: GCF_050306235.1. Lineage (NCBI taxonomy): Bacteria > Pseudomonadati > Pseudomonadota > Gammaproteobacteria > Alteromonadales > Alteromonadaceae > Glaciecola > Glaciecola sp. 1036. Next base: position 19,959 of record NZ_JBLWFH010000014.1, read on the forward strand.
CTCGGTATTCAACATTGACGCTGGATTCATTGTTCAGTGCATGCAAGATCGCATACTCAAATTCAGCCCTGTCTTCCCAATAAACTAATTTCATCCAATCTTCAAAATTCAAATTTCCAGAGTCAGATGCGTAATTATGCAACTGGCACATTTTTCTATCCCAATAAATGGTTCTTGAGGCAAAATCGTATTCCCAAATTCCTATATTGGTGGTTTCAATGGCGCGCGCTAGTCTGTTGTTGACCTTGCGCTGAAGATCTTGATTGAACACTAATTGACGATTATTTCTTGCTATTTTCCAGCGTAATCCTACTTGCATGAGTAAGTACAAGCCGCCGCAACTGGCTAAGAACATGAACAAATAAACGGCTTCATTGCGACCATCAAAAAATGACAGGTTTTGGTTAATAATGGTCGAGCCTTTTGGCAAATCTTTTACCGTAATGCCGAATTTCTGCATGCCTATATGATTGAAGATATGCTGTAAGTCAGCATTGGCAGATTTTGGAATACTAGCCTCACTTACAGTGGATATTGCATATTCGGCAATAGTCTTACCCAAATGTTCAGCAGAAAATACATAGCCTCCTACTACATCACCTACTATAAGCGTGCTCCATTTTACAAACACTGGTTGCATGATATTTTCAGAGAGTATTTTGCTAATTTCCGCCGGTGAGCGATAGGGTTCGGGATCATAGGTAAACACTGGGGTGAAAATAATGTTTTTATTGGCAGCTATGCTATTTAAATCTTTTATCGCTTTTTCAAGAGTAGTGAAGTGGTAAAAAGCAATATCATACCGACTTATTCGATTCAGTTTAGTTTTAAGGGTAGACATATTTTCAACAGGGTTTTGGATATTATCCTGAGCGATAATAATAAAGTCATTAAAACCCGTTATGCCAGCCACTTCGCTGATAAACGCAGGATACTCGCTGCGAGTGTTAAGTACACTGTAACCCTCTTCTCTTAACAGATATTCATCATCGTTAATTGCCGACATTGTCGTAAGGATGTTAGGCAAAATTCTGCGGAAGTCCTCAGCGTAATCTTGCAAATTCACGCCATCAAAAAAAGCGTAATCTATGCGCTTATTTTGATATTTTATCCGCAACATTTCTAACATAGCGGCTTTTGCTTCTGGCGTGGTTATGCGATTTTCGTCAATGTATTCGACAAAAATAGAAGCATCTGGATAAGACGCCTGGAAGTGTTGTTTAAAGCTACGAAGAAAATTTCGATTCCAAGGAATGTCGCCTGAATAGTTCATTACGAGCAAGACTTGAAACTCGGAAATTGTCCGAGTTTGTGATACCACCGGAAAAACCGATAGCATGATCCAGCTAAGTATTACCCATCTGCGCATTCGTAACGGCCCCTGTATCGGCAAAAACGAACTGCCCTATCAAGACAGTAAAGCATAGTTTTTACACTTTAGTCTAAATTGTCTATAAATCAGCTATTTAATCAACTAATTTATTGCCGAATACAACTCTTTTCTATTCACTGGCTTGGTCAAGTACTTGTTCATACCAGCATCTTTACAATTTTTCTCGTAACCTTTTAATGCGTGAGCAGTCAACGCAATAATTGGTGTAGGCTTTAAATTCATCGACCTTTCATAGTTTCTAATATGTTTAGTCGCTTCGATACCATCCATAGCGGGCATTAACACGTCCATTAAAATAACGTCGACCTTTCTTTCTTTAAACGCTTCTACTGCCAAATTTCCATCATTGGCGTAAAACACTTCAGCACCGCAATCAAGCAGCATTTGTCCCACTATGGTTTGATTAATTTCGTTATCATCGACCACTAAGATACGTTTGCCAGAAAAGTCCGGCATGTCTATCACCTGATCTTCCACCTGTTTCTTAGCCAAGCCTTCCACAATCTTAATAGGTACCGACAAGGTAAAGGCACTGCCATGACCTTCTTTACTTTTCAGGGAAAGACTACCGCCCATAAGCTCGGCAAGCTTCTTAGAAATACTTAAGCCTAGGCCAGTACCTTTGGAAATAGTTTTGCCTTGATTTTGTACCTGCTCAAAACTCTTAAAGATGCGTTTTTGATGGCTTTCATGAATACCAACACCAGTATCAGTTACGGTAAAACTAATCTTTCCTAAATTGGGTTCACCAAATTTGGGTTCAAAACTGATTTCCAGTTGAATTAAACCCTCTGAGGTAAATTTTAAGGCATTTCCAATAAGGTTAAACAACACCTGTTTAATTCGAGTTTCATCGGTTTCAACCACTTCCGGGACATAGGTAGGATGTATTAACTTAAATTTTAAATTCTTACGTTTTATTTCTAACCGGAATGAAGCGATAGTTTGTTGCACCAAGGTTTTTAAATTCACCGGTGACGTTTGAATATCCAGCTTCCCGCTTTCAATTTTACTCAAATCGAGTATGTCATTGAGAATATTTAATAAACCACCAGCGGATGATTTTATCATGGTGGCATAATTGGATTGGTTTTTATCCAGACGAGTATGGGCTAACAGATCTGCCGCGCCTATCACACCATTCATTGGGGTTCGGATTTCATGGCTCATATTCGCCAAGAACTCAGATTTGGCTCTAGTTGCCTGTTCCGCTTTTTCTCGCTCTAGTTGCAGTTTTTGTTGATACAACACACTATCGGTCACATTTAATACTGTGCCAACTAATCGAATTACATTATCGTTGCTGTCTTTAACGCTAGTGATATGACATTCCAGATAGTTAGTATCACCATTACTCAACGGTACTGTATAACTTACTTTACAAGAGGCACCTAAATTAACCGAGGCAATTAACGCGGAGTCCAATTCGAGCTTTTCTTTGCTATCCTCTACACACTCGTACCAAGATTCCAATGTAGGCTTAAATTCATTGGCTGGCACATTGTGATGAGTCATCATGGCCTTATCCCAATACAAGCTCTCTTGTTCCAAATCGTATTCCCAAACCCCAATATTGGTAGCATCTGTTGCCGCGTCCATACGCTCATTAATTCGCGTTAGCCTAGTTTGAGATTCGGATAATTGTTTTTGGTTATTACGCAACAATCGGTTCCAATTGAGCATAAAAATAACCAAGCCGATTAGCATGGAAGTAATGACGACTAGATAAAGTAACTCGTTTAAAAACATGTCGATGAAGGTTTGGGGCTTATCCAATGCTTGATGCGGCGCAGGCAGTTGATCAATGTCGATTCTATGAATATCCAGGGCTGCATAATTGAACACATAAGCATTGGGCGAAAAGGATTCGTCTTGCAGAGGGCTTCCTTCAAGGGCCTTCTTTATTTGCTTAGCAACTTCGGCAGCTGCTTGTTTGGAGACTAATACATATCCGCCAACCACGTTTTCCGATAACAACATGTCATAGTGTACAAACACTGGCTGACTGATTAGACGAGCCAAGCGCTCGGTGATTTCAACTGGATCTAAGATTTTTGATTGCTCGATGGCAAAAAAGGGCACCACGATAACAGGCACATCTGGATCCAGTGCTGACAACCGAGTAATGATTTCACCGGTTGAATTAAATTCAACAAATTCAGTGTTAATTGGCAGTTGTGCTAGTTGCTCAGAAATTTTATCTATTCGTACTTTGTAGTCACTGTCAGATTTAACCAGCACATACACCTTATCGCTATTTGTGATTTGGGCTGCGGTTTCTGCCAGGGTTTTGTAATCAGGTGTGAATGAGATTTTGTGACTATTGTGGTTCTCTTTTAGTTCTGATGGAATCAGGATTTCAATGAAGAACTTTTGAGCATTATCAAATACAGATGGTTGACTTTTTTTATTGTATAGAGAAGCGGATAAATTCGAATCAAATAAAATGACATCAATATTTTCATCCTTATATTTTTCTTGAATCAGGGTTCGAACAGACGCTCTATATTCTGGGAAGTTAAATCGATATAAATCCAAATATTCGGTAAAAATTTGAGGGTCTTTATAAATAACACTTAATTGATTGGCCAATTCAGTATTGAAGTTACTGTAAAACCCCGAATCATTACTGGTTGAATAGAGAATCAAAACACTGGGCGATTTCGCAAAAACAGCCGAGGTTGTGAGACCTAAAAACACAAATATTACTGAATTCCTAAACCACCTATACATTATGCCCTGTTCTCTGAAAATCCATCTAATTAAGCGATTACATATACGACTGTTCGTGCTTAATATTTGTACGCTAATTCACTATATCAAGTTTTGCCAGATTAATACCATAATGTTCAGGAATAACTGGTTTGATAATACTAATTTGTTGATCTGTTTCACTCAAATCAAATTCTTCTGCAGCACAATAATCCATGTTTTTAAGTGAAAAAATCGTCCTTACTACTGGTTTTAACGGTTGGTCTCGATTGATTCTAATAACAACTGCTAGTTTTTTGTTATTTAACATGACCGCGCTACCGGCTGGATATATTCCGATTGCCCGCAAGAATTTTACGGCTAATTTTTGATCATAGCCGTAATCCGGATTACAAATCACTTTTAACGCTGCAGCCGGAGATGCGGCTTTTTGATAAGGTCTATGGCTGGTCATAGCATCAAAACAGTCAACAATTGCTAGCATTCTTGAATATTTATCTATCTGCTCTCCTTCCAATCCGTAAGGATACCCTGTACCGTCCAAGCGCTCGTGATGTTGCTCAATTGCAATGCGTTGTTGATTGTCAAAATGCAACGGCTCTACTATGTCCAAAGAATGCTGAACGTGAGACTGAATGGTCAACTGTTCTTCCAAACTTGGAGGATCCATTTTATGAGTGACACTTTTTGGAATTTTGGTCATTCCAATATCGAAAAGATAGCCAACTTGGCAAAGCTTTTTGCAGTCATCGTAAGATAATCCCAAAGCATCAGCAAAATAACACATAAGCACAGCACAATGCGCAGCATGATTACTCAGGTATTCGCCTCCATTGCGTAGCATACTCACGCACAATAACGCATTGGAATTTCGTTGCAAGCTATGCATAACATCTTCTAGGATGACGTCGATTTTCTTGAAGTCTATGTCCAAGCCCTTTTCAATATTAATACGTTGATAGTGGAATACTTCGTTTAAGTCTTTTACTAGGTTTTCAGCAAACTCCACCTCTTCTGCATAGGTAGCCGGCGCATCATAATGCTTTGCCAGCAATTTACCTTTACCGCCGTTAATGTCAGGAGTAACTGTTTGATTAGCGTTGGATCTAACGGCTAAATAGGGTTTGAGTGAAGAGACAGTTTTTTTGCGATCATTTAGCGCTTGAATACTTTCCACAGAAGCTCGCTTAGTACGTTCAACCACTACTCGCTGAACACCAGAGGCGATAAGTTTTTCGATAATCGAAGGGTGTTTGATTTTACCCCGATGTTTGACTGTAAGATTGCCTGTTTGTTGGGCAATACTGTGCACAAGCATACCGGGTTTTAGCTCTGATATTGGAATTGTAATGTACTGTGGCTGCATCATAAATACACAAACTGCTAGTTATTTGCTTATTTATCGGCAACTTAAGGAAATTTATTGAGTAAATAACCTGATATCGAAATAACGTCGATATCAGGGTGAATAGATGAGGGATATTTCTGTCGTTAAGTGGCTAAAATCATTGTGTAATTAGCCACTTAAAACTGGATCTTAGCGCACTAAATCTCTATTGTGCCATCCACGCTTGGCACCAGCCATTGGCATTGACTAATTTACCAGGGAAAATACCGCAAGGACGCCATTCAGCGCCGGCTTCACCTTGGATATATTTGCAGTTTCCACAGGTTTTACCTTCAACTTCTGATTTATGTGTGTACTTTAGAGCTACCGCTTGAGCATTGTCTAAAGACAATTTCTCTTGTGCATTTGCACGTAGCGCAATACCGCCCAGAGTCACACCTATCAAAGTTGAACCAGACAATTTTAAAAAGTTACGACGGTCAAGTTTCTTCATTGCTTTTCCTCTAAAAAGACTGTAAATGATAATTATTCTTTTTTATCATCTGCCTAAAACAACAAAGGCTCACCCGAAGGTAAGCCATTGATAAGTAATTTTATACTTATACACTAGCAATTTAGATTAGCAACAAAGATATTAAGTTCAATTGATCTAGATTAAATGTACAGATAAATTAACAAATATCGAAATCCTTTGTTTTGGGGGGTTTCCAAATGGAACTCGGTTGGGACTCAGGCTTAGCATAGCTCAATCTGTCGATTCTGCTTGTATTGTGATAGCTATCTAATCCAGAAACACAAATACTATGTGCAGCTTCAATATCTAAGTATCCATCGTCAGCAATGATAGTGGAAGGCAAGAAGAGTTCAATTATCTCGCCTATCACCAGTTCAGTCTTATTCAACTCAATTAGTTGAATACTTTTTACTTTCAAGCCGATTTTAATTTTCGCTTCAGCTACATAGGGCGCTTTGATCCCTTGGCTAAACTCTTGTGTTAGATTTGTCTGTTCAAACTCACTTACGTCACTCTCATATCGCGCCGAAGTTTGATGAGCTTGCAACAGCATATTTGAGTTCACGTGATTAATGGTAAATTCGCCTGTCGTCTTCAAATTACTTAGGGTATCTCTAACCACTGTATGCGGGCGCATCAGCATGCCCATTAAAGGCGGATTTGCTCCCACATGAAATACCGAACTAACGATGCATAAATTGGTATTACCTTCAGCGTTTCGTGTGCCGATTAAATTGGCACTTTTAAAGCCGCTTAATGAATTAATTAAATTTGCTCGATATCTTTGCTCTAGTCTGTCAATCTGATCTCTTGTAAATTGCTTCTGCATCATTCATCGTCTCGCTTAGCAATAATGTTTACACCAAACCCAGTATCCTCAATAAACACCTCTATGGGCGAACAACATATTTGGCAATCCACGATTTGATGTTGATTTATATCGTTAATTTCATCGATCTCTATGTCATTTGACGTCATGCAATAGGGACACTCAAATGTTTCAGCTCTGCTTAAGCTCATGAATAAAACATCACTTTAGGGTTAGTTTAAAATGACTAATACGCCTAAGTTAGCTAGCCGGATTCATTCTTTTAAATGCTCGAAATTGTCTTTTTTGTAATCTAACGAGTACGAATTGAGCATCATTTCAATTAAATAACCATTGACAATCACTGTATATTAAACCAGTATCTATTCCCCTTTTGAGCAACGTTATTTTTAGTCAATGCGTGATTTACCTACTTTTTATTATCATGATCACTTCGTTGAATTCCTGAAATTTATACGGAATACCTGCACGCATTTGCTACACCCTGAGCATCTCAAATTTCTAAAAGAATTTGATGAAGCAACTAAAGATCAACAATGCCTGTTCATACGATGCGTTAATCGCAAGCTTCCGGTAATTAATAGCAAGAGTTTAATTTTTGTCGAACTTGGCGACATTCAACAGCTACTATCAGATTTGAAACAAAAGGGTTGGTTAAGCGAGGTAACTGAAAAAGATAAAGGCCGTTTTATAAACGCGCTTACTAAGGACGGTCTTTACGACCTGGCAAATTCGCCCTTAATTGAACTAACCACATCTGTTAAAAAAAGCTACCCCAGACAGCTCTTGGTAGAAGCCTGCCATGCAATCTCGGGGCGAGATATTTGCGCCACAGATATTGCCAAAGAGTATGTTGTGCGCGCGAAGGACGACATCATCGATTACTTTTTGTTTCTGTATTTTGGAAACTGTCGAGACCGCTTAAACCAATTCAGTATGCGAGATTTAGGGATAATGCGCACCAGAGAAGAAATCGCTCAGGTACAAAGTCGCTTTGAATGCAAACACCAAGCTCTGAGCGTTTTTCAGTTAAAACATTTACGTAGAGAACTTAAAACCCTGCCCCTGCAAACGGCCAACGAAATCTTAGCCTTGTATCACAGCTTACCGGAAGCCGTGGGCGAACAAGCTGAACTGGAAAAAAATAAAATCGCTTTTTTGTTGGCAAATAGGCTAATTGAACATGATGTCTTATTGGCATTGCCTTTGTTAAAACAAATTCAACATCAAGACGCCCAAGAGAAGTGGTGTAGAGAAGCATTTAAACAGGGAATGAAAGAACAGGTAGAAGCACAGTTGTTGAGCATTATTGACAACCCAATAAGTGATCATCTGGCATTTTTTGCAGAAGACTTTTTAGCCAGAAAGTATCAACAAAAACGCACCAGTTTGATGACCGATATGTTGCGTCAAGGAAACCGACACCTTGTAATAGACGAAATTTATAAAGGCTCGGTAGAAAAAGGCGTTATCACCCACTATCAAAATCAAGGACTGCTCGCTTTTAGAACAGAAAACAATTTATGGCGAGCTCTGTTTTGTTTAATTTTGTGGGAAGAGATTTTCGACACGCCTGGCATGGGACTGGCAACGGAATTTGACTATATGCCAGAAAGCTTAAAACAAAATAAGCTGTATGAATCAGCTGGTACGCAAATCGAAAACACACTAGTACATTTAACATCTGGCGAAGCTTGGATAAATGCTGTTGTACGTTCGTTAGCAAAACATGCACACAAGCCTCAAAGTTTATATTCAGCCACACCTACCCTTATAGAAGAATTAAAATATTTAACTCAGCTTTCTGATCCTTTAGGTTTGCAGGGTATTTTGCTCCGTATGGCAAAGGATTGGCATGGCACCAAAGATGGTTTTCCAGATATTACTGTGGTCGAAAACAATCAAATTAGATTTGAAGAAATAAAAGGCGAAGGAGATGCCTTAAGACGAAATCAACTATTGCGTATTCAACAATTGCGCGAATTGGGGTTTGAGGTACAAATCACCACCGCAGAATTTGCCATAGATCCCATGCAACCCTATGTTGTAGTCGATATTGAGACTACTGGAGGCCGTGCCAATCAACATAAAATCACCGAAATTGGTATGGTTAAAATAATTAATGGTGAAGTCGTTGATCAGTGGCAAAGCCTGATAAATCCGCAACGAAAAATATCCAAATTTATTACCCAATTAACCGGTATAGATGATGAAATGGTGTCTGAGGCACCGGTTTTTGAAGAAGTCGCAGATCAAATTGAAAACTTCACTAAAAACAGTATTTTTGTTGCTCATAACGTTAATTTTGACTACGGTTTCATACGCGAAGAATTCAATAGAATCGAGCGTATCTGGCGCAGACCCAAACTTTGTACCGTGCAACAAATGCGCAAATATTTTAAAGGCCTTGAGTCCTATTCTTTAGCCAATTTAACCAAGCATTTCGACATTTCTATGCAGCGCCACCACAGAGCCATGTCAGACGCCATGGCAGCCAGTGAATTGTTGAATCTAGTGAATGAAAAGCGTCTGCAACTGCAAAATCAAGCACATTAGTTCTCTACCATGCATTGTTCCCAAAGCTGGGAATCCACATTGGCTGGTATCTGGGATTTAGGCTGTTGAAAAAAAGACTTTCTAATCTTCTCAAGTTGATTTGCTTGTCTGAGATTACTTAAGGCTAGTTGCATTTTTTGTCGCTGAAAATCAGGTACTGCTAAATTTAGAGCTAAATAATTTGATGCAATTTTCGATTGCGGCAACATAAAAACGGGAGCTATGTCATGCATGCTTAAATTCGCGGAACCAACATAAGCTTTGATGCTAGTGGCAGAATTTATTAACAAGTCAGTTCGACCTGATAAAAACGGATCCAAGACTCCAATTTTGCTGGTGACTAAAAGCATATTTTGACCAGCCACAAAGCCTAGCTCAGTTAAAATCGCCGAATAAGCATTGTCCTTAGAAACTGCTAACTTATAGTTGGCCAGATCATTCGCTTTATTGACAACAATGTCGTATCGTCGCGCTAGCTTATAAAAACAGTTTTGTCCCGATACTAAGGGACCAATCCAATTAAAACTTGATTCGCGCTCGGGTAATCGCGCAACAGACACTAAACCCGCTGAAGTATTTTGCTCAGCCATTCGATAAGCGCGCTTCCAAGGCAGTTGAACAAATTGGCAATCAATACCCACCTGCTCACAAATCTCTCGAACGATTGCGACATTGATACCGGTAATTGTTCCCTGTCGTTGAAAGTTATAAGGCGGAAAGTGTTCGGTATAAATAGTGAGGTCTACAAAGTTTTGTTGTTGTAAATCAGCTTCGTTCGCACTTCCCACGCCATAGCAAGTCAACAAGATTACAAACGAGATCGAGTTGAATATTCTCAATAATAGACCCTTTTGTTACTTTTGGTTCCATGTGATCCTTTACAAATCACACGCTCTATTAAGACTAGACGGGAATATTGAAAAAGAAAGTATAGATGTGTATTTAGACGTATGACGAGCTATATCCAAGATTTACAACCTTCTGATGTTTCGAGAATAATTGAAATGGCATGGGAAGATAGAACGCCTTTTGAAGCCATTGAAAAACTTTATGGCTTGAGTGAATCAGAGGTAATTACTCTAATGCGGACCAATATTAATCGTAAAACATTTGAAAACTGGCGTGCACGTGTTTCCGGCCGAAAAACCAAACACAAAAAGTTAAGGCACCCTGATGTAGAGCGAGGATATTGTAAAACTCAATATAAGCCAGTGCGTAAACGTTAGAAGCCTTCGAGCCTAAGACCAAATAGCTTGGTATCAATTAAAAGCTTAATTTGAAAAACCCTATAGTTCTGGTTTTGAATGTTATTGAGATTCGATCTTATCGATGTAGGCCCGCCGAAACTGCGGTGTCATGTCAAAATACCAAGTGTAGTAACGTTGATTTTCTGGATTTTGTACCCGCACTTTTTGCACTGGTAATTGGTCTTTATATATCAGTTCTTGATCAACCCCTACCATTTGGTGGAGTTGTATAAACGCAATCAAATCACTACTGCTATTGATATAGAACGCGGTTTCAGGCGTTTGCCCATTGCCAGATCGCCATGTGCTTTCGATAAAATTATCTAACACCCAATTATGAAAACGTGCAGTTTCAGAATCTCCTGCTTCTTCTGAACAAATCGCCATGCCATAGTGGGCAGTGAAAGAAGTATAGTTTTGTTCGAGCAGTTGACGATTCTCACGAATACACATGATCCATTGTTTCTTTTGCATCAGAGTTTTCGAGGCTTCTTTTACCTTCTGTTCAAGGTCACTGCGAGGGGCGTAATAAGAGGTTAGCGGAAATAGTTTTAATAAGCGATCAAAGTCTTGTGCTGTTGCGTCTTGTGTTAATAATTTGCCGACCAGTTGACGATAGTCAGCGTTACTTTTTTCATAATTTAGGACTTGCTTTTTCTTTTCTTGAGGAGATTCCGTTGATGTTGCGCCGCAGCCGCTTAGCCATAAACTGGTGAGTAAGAGTAAACAATAAAGAAGCGTTTTCATTTGCAAAAAGTAGTTGCCGAAGTTAATGACCATCAGAAAGGTTTTACTATATCACTTTGAAAGGATTTTTGATCCCGCTTTTCCTATTTGCTGACTATTCTTGTAAAAGCGAGATCAATTATTGATTTGCAATTTTTAAACAAGCTTACACTAAATAAAATTATTTTATTGTTAGGCTTATATCGCAGTTGAGTAACTTAGAAATTGGGCAATTCTGTTTTGCGGATTCAGCGATTTGATTAAACTCATCATCACTTATGCCACTAACGGATGCTGACAATTCCAGTGCAGACGATGCAACCTTGAATCCATCGCCATCTTTTTCCAATGTAACAGTAGCTTTGGTATTTAACTCTCCCTCTTCGAATCCATTTTCTGCCAATGCAAATGACAAAGCCATCGTAAAACAAGATGCATGAGCAGCAGCAATTTGCTCTTCAGGATTAGTGCCTTTTTCATCTTCAAATCGCGTGTTAAACCCATAAGGTTGATTATCGAAAGCGCCTGATTGTGTGCTCACATACCCTTTTCCCGGCTTACCTAGACCTACATATTTAGCTGTCGCATAATTTTTCATGCTCATCATTTTTTCCTTTACAAATTATATGTACTAATTGCTATGCCATTGAAATTAAAAAGATCAGTTTTCATTCTGTAGGCTTGTACAACGTCATGAATAGGTTTACATTTTTACCTGATTAAACTCTTATGGTTTGCCCCCAATACTTTATTCAATTTCTATCAATCTTACATCTACTATCATAACGGCGTTAGGCCCTATCTTACCGCCGTTACCTTTTTTACCCCAAGCTAAATCCGGTGGGATTACAAATTCATATCGAGCACCTACTGGCATAATTTGAAAAGCCAGTTGCAACCCTTCGATAGCCTCTCTGACGAAAAATGATTCTGGTGGGCCTTTTTTGTAAGTATCATCAATGACGCTACCATCCGCCAACAAAATTCGTTGATGGACTTTTATGCAATCTTGCATACTTGGGCAAATACCGTCTGCATCTTCAATAATACGAAACATAAGCCCAGACTCTAGCACTTGCACACCATCTTTTTGAGGATAGCGCTGTAAAAATGCTTCGGTCAGGTTTCGGTTTTTTCCTGCTGAGCCTTTTGCTAGTTTCTTCTGTTTTGCCATTGTAATAACTGATAGTGAATACTTGAAATAGGGGCGGAAAAATAGCAGTTAGCCTCGCATAAATCAAACATAATGGAGGCCACCGCTACACATTGGATACGCGTTTAAGGCTGATAGACTAGTACATTTTATAGGGTAAGAACTTTCCAGACATGACCACATGAACCCGATCCCCTTTAGGATCTTCTTCCCGTTGTAAATCCATGGAAAAATCAATTGCACTCATGATGCCGTCACCAAACTCTTCGTGAATAAGTTCTTTTAACGTAGTGCCATATACGTTGACTAATTCATACCAACGATAGATCAAAGGGTCTGTAGGTACTTCAGTGGGTAAAGAGCCTTTATATGGCGCTATTTGCAACCAAGCCACAGCCTCATCGGTTAATCCTAACAAATCACCTACTTTCTCAGATTGTTCTTTGGTCAATGCCATTTGGCCTAAACATGCGGCCGTACTCCACTCTTTAGACTGTCCAACCACTTCGGCTATTTCTGCCCATTTGATGCCCTTGGTAATCTTTGCCGCTTGAATCATGGCGGTAACTTCTTTGCGATCTGTAATCATAGTTAAGGTTCCATATAAAAAGGTGAATAAAAATTACAGGCAAAAAAAAAGGCCATGCGAATTCATTAAATGAATTTGCATAGGCCTCGATGCCTGAAAGCGCTATTGCGCTCAGCTAACATATTGTGATCACAGAATATGAAGCATTTACCATGCCCAACGAAACATTAACTTATATTTCAATTGGTTAGACATGCAAAGATTGCTCTATTTAACTCGATCGAACCAAGTTGGTTCATTTCATATTCAATCAAGCACCGTTATTGATCAGATAATCAAAAAACTAAGGTCGCCTTAATTTTGCTTATTCTTGTCCGTAAATACTGGCATATCTCGGTCATCCCCATAATCCTCGACTTTTTCCATCTGCGACAAGGTGTTCATGTCTTCTTCGGAGATCTCAAAATCTAACTCAGCATTACTTTTCATATGATCAGGGTTAGTGGATTTTGGTAAAGGTAATAGCCCGAGTTGAAGGTCATACTTAATACATAACTGTGGCACAGAGACATCATACTTGTCTGCAATAGCTTTCACTTTATCTTGTTTTATCACAGCGCCGTGGCCAACAGGAGAGTAGGCTTCGACCAAAATACCTTTTGACTGCACATACTCAATTAAATTTTTAGGTACATTACTAATGTGCGCTAAAACTTGATTTACCATAGGCTTGATATTGCCATAATCGATAATGTTTTCTAGATCTTTTTGTTTAAAGTTTGACACACCAATAGCACGAACTTTTCCAGATTGGTAGGCATCTTCTAATGCTTTCCAAGCTTGCAGATTACCTGCAAAATAATGTTCATCACCTCCAAAATCAGCCCAAGGTTGAGGACTGTGAATAATCATCATATCTAGGTATTCAAGACCCATTTTTGGAACTTTCAGTTGATTGTGTAGTGTATAATACTCATTAATCATGCTTTCTCTCCTTTCGCAGTTTGCAAATTTAGGATGCGTATTCACATCCTCTGTATGCTAGTTTGTTCTGCGAAAGAAGCGTTATGGATTTGAAGGATACTTTGAGATCTTTGCCTAAAACTATGAAACTAGCATAAAGGCCTGAATCTATAGTTACTCTTATGCCTACTTGACAGTTTTACCATAGACTGCATCTCTAAAATTTTTATGCAAGCGAATTGGATCATAAGGTAGCAGTTGGACAAATAGCACAGCGACCAATTCATTTTTCGGATCGACCCAAAACAAGGTGCTGGCCATGCCATCCCAGAAGAACTCGCCAACTTCACCATAGTTTTCTTGTGCATCCACCGGCTCTCTGAGACGCACGGCAAAATCGACGCCAAATCCCACTTGGCCTTTTGAAGGTAGCCAACTACGCTCAGTCACAGCCGGATCTAAATGGTTTGATGCCATGGCTCGCACTGTTTCCGCTTTAAGCAATCTCGCGCCCTCTAATTCACCTTGATTAACTAGCATTCTTGCAAAGCGCGCATAATCGTCGATAGTCGAAGTTAGTCCCCAGCCCCCTGGCGTTAAATTAACGTCTGAGACATTAATGGCTCCTTCTGTTTCAGGAATTTGAGTTAAAATGCCCTGTTCAGACAAGTTATATAATGGCGAAAATCTTGTCATGTTAGCATCGGCAACCTTGTAGCCTATGGTGTTCATATTTAGCGGATCGAATATATTTGCTTGGATATAATCATCAAAATTTTGGCCAGACAAAACCTCCACAAGACGAGCTTGTACATCCACAGAAACCCCATAGCTCCATTGCTCACCCGGATGAAATGCCAGAGGTATGCTTGCAATTTTTTGTACGGTTTGCGTTAGGGTGTTGGAAACCGCATACGCGTTAGCAGCTTTAACCATATCCCCGGTACAAGAATCATTTGGTCCCGAAAAACCCGCTGTGTGCCTGGTTATATCGCGAACAGTAATTGCTCGTTTAGGGGGGGCTAGTTGCATTTCACCATCAGCATTTACCCCTGTACATACTTGTTGATTAGCGAACTCTGGCAAATACCAAGCTAAGGGATCATCCATTTTAAATTTGCCTTGCTCATACAATTGCATAAGCGCAACCCCGGTTACAGGTTTTGTCATCGAATAAATACGCACAATGGTGTCTCGATTCATTGGCGTTTGTTGCTCCAAATTTGCAAAGCCAAAAGCGTTAAAATAAACCTCTTTGCCTTTCTCAAATACTATAGCCGAGACGCCAGCCACCTGACCTGACTCTACATAGCCTTTGAGGGTTGTATTCATGAGTTCAACCGATGTTTGATTGACTATTTGATTTTTCATTGCTGGCTCTGATTTTCCTGAAGTGGCACTACAAGCATAAAGCAAGGATGATAATAAAACACAACTAATAAAGTACTTTGAAGGCAAAGACATAAGGTTACTCGAATAAATAGGGTTACTAAGGGTGCAATACTAAACTAATCACAAGCAAAATGTTAAACAAAAGTTAACTTTGTAAATACAAGTGAAACAAGGTAGTAGAAAAGCCGAAAATCGCCAGTACTTTCTTGCAAGAATTTTGAAATTGCGTAGAATCTCATAATATATTTTGTAAATGATACTTATTCTCATTTTTATTACGGAGCTTAAATGGCAACTTTTACCCGTTCAAGTAAAATTAATTTGGTATTTACTATTTCTCTGATCTCTTTGTCTTTAATCTCAGCTCGTTTAGCAAATGCGCAGGAAAGCGAGCAATCTGAGTCCCAAGTAGAAGTGATAGAGGTAAAAGGTAATGCTTCACAGGTAGACCTGACTAAGCGCTTTGCTGGCGAACAAATCGCTAGAGGTGGCCGAGCTGGTATTTTTGGGAACCTAGACTTTTTAGATAGTCCTTTTGCGGGCACTGCCTACACAGCGGATCTCATTAAACAGCAACAAGCTCAAAACATTGGTGATGTGCTGTTAAACGATCCCACTGTTCGTGTAACAAAAGGCTTTGGAAATTTCCAAGAAGTCTACATATTGCGCGGCTTTCCGGTGTATTCCGACGACATTACCTTAAACGGTGCTTTTGGCATTTTGCCAAGGCAATATGTCGCGGCTGAAATGATTGAACGGGTGGAAGTGCTAAGGGGAGCCAATGCCTTTGTTAATGGCGCAGCACCAGGTGCTAGTGGTGTTGGTGGTAGTATTAACCTAGTACCAAAACGCGCGCCTGTTGGCGGCATTCGAAACGCGACTCTTGGCTATGAAGAAAGTAGTATATTTTCAGCCGCCGTAGATTTAGGACAACGCTATGGTGAGAATGACCAGTGGGGAGTACGTTTTAACAGTTTGACTCGCGGCGGCGAGAGTATCATTGATGGACAAGAACAAGATTTATCTGTGCTAGCCCTTAATATCGATTATGCTCAAGACAATCTACGTTTTTCAGCCGATCTTGGCTATCAAGACAATCATATTGATGCCCCAAGACCTCAAGTAACACCTTTGGGTGATATTCCAAGCGCGCCAGATGCTGATGTTAATTTTGCGCAACCATGGACCTTCACTGACGAATCACAAGTTTTTGGTGTTTTGCGCGCCGAATATGACATTTCTGATACCACTAAGACTTGGATCGGTGCCGGCTTTAGAAAAGGTGAAGAAGAAAACGACCTAGCAAACCCGACAGCGGATGCAAATGGAATTGGCAGTGCTTATAGATTCGCCAATACCAGAGAAGACGAAGTCTATTCTGTTGATGCAGGTGTCAGTCATGACTATCAACTCTCTGATACCAAAAATACCCTGATAGTGTCAGGCGCTATCATTGATCTTGAGTCTAAAAACGCCTTTGCTTTTTCAAACTTTGCAGGATTTGCTACTAGCATTTACCAACCAACGGCCATTACGCCGCCTGCCACTGACTTTTTTGTTGGTGGCGACTTAGCGAGTCCCTTAGTAACTGAAAAAGTACGTAACCAAAGTGTTGCTATTGCCAATACCACAGCATGGCAAGATGAAACGGTTTTGACCACCATAGGCGTGCGCTATCAAAGTATAGATACGCAGTCGTTCAATGCTGCTGGCGGCGACCTGTCAGGTAGTTACGACGACAGTAAATTCACACCAGTAGTTGGCATAGTTGTAAAACCATCAGACCAGTTTTCCATTTATGCGAATTACGCGGAAAGTTTAACCCCAGGCGCATCTGCACCTGACACTGCCAATGGTTTACCAGTGGTAAATGCGGGTGAGGTACTAGCACCTTTTACCGGAGAGCAATACGAAATAGGCTTTAAATATGACGGTGGCAACATAGGTAGCACAGCTAGTGTATTTAATCTCAATCGTCCTAATTCTGTGATTGAAAATCAAATCTTTAGTGATGGCGGTGAGCAACAAAGTCAAGGCGTTGAGTTTAGCGTTTTTGGTCAGCCAACTCAGAATTCGAGATTGATTGCTGGGGGGACTTATGTAGTCGCGGAACTCGCCAATACTCAGTCTGGAATAGATGAAGGCAACACCCCAATTGGTATTCCAGAGCTTCAAACTAATATCAACTTTGAATACGATGTCACTGATATTGAAGGCTTAACCTTGGACGCTCGGTGGATATACACCTCAGAGCAATATACCAATACCGCCAATACCATTGAACTAGATGACTGGAATAGATTCGATCTTGGTGCCAGATACAGCTTTATTTGGGCTGATACCATTGTGGATATTAGAGGACGAATTAACAACCTCACAGACAAAGCCTATTGGGCTTCGACCGGCGGATATCCGGGAGCCAACTATTTGATTTTGGGTGAGCCAAGAACTTTGTCTTTATCGGTTAGTTTTGATTTTTAGCCTATGCAAGCAGTCACCTTTAAACGTTGGGAATGGACCCATAAATGGACCAGTTTAATCTGCACAGTGTTTTTGTTAATGCTGTGTATTACTGGCTTGCCGTTAATTTTTCATGATGAAATTGATGCAACTTTAAACCCAGCGGTTTGGGAACCCAAACATCCTGATGGTCCTTATCTTTCTTATGATCAGATTATGACTATTGGCTTAGCTCAAAGACCTAATGAAGTGCCGATTTACATGAGCTTTGATACCGATAGACCTGTGGTCAATATTACCTCAGGGCCAACAGGCGACGCCGACGCTACTGACATGCACTTCGCTTCTTATGATCTCACCAGCGGCGAGTTAGTCCCACCGGCAGATGTGGGGGAATCTGTGATGGAATTTATTCTGCAATTGCATACTGACATGTTTTTAGGTTTGCCTGGTATGTTGTTTTTGGGCTTTATGGGCTTTTTATTTGTGTTGGCGACTGTAAGCGGTGTGGTGGTGTATCGCCAATATATGCGAAATCTAGCGTTTGGAACCGTCCGAAAACAGAAAAATCGACGGCTAAAATGGCTAGATCAGCATAACCTATTAGGCATCACCACCCTTGCATGGGTACTGGTAGTAGGATTAACAGGCGTAATCAATACCTTAGAAAAACCCATTTTGGATACTTGGCGATCGCAGAATTTGCAGCATTTATTGAGCGAGTATCAAACCCAGAATAGCACTATTGCCACCGCAAATGCCTCTATTGATCAAGCCATTCTTGCAGCTAAACAAGCCTTGCCAAATATGCAATTACAGTTTGTAGCCTTTCCTGGCAGCGACTTTTCAACCAACGAACATTATGCGATTTTTATGCATGGGGATTCTCCACTCACCAAGGAACTTATTACGCCATTACTAGTGAAAGCGTCTAATGGAGAAATTGTTGGAGTAAGTGAAATGCCTTGGTACGCAAATGCCTTGTCCCTTTCTCGTCCGTTGCACTTTGGCGATTATGGTGGTTTAGGATTGAAAGTGCTTTGGTTTATTCTCACCTTATTTACGCTTTGGGTACTAGTCACAGGCTTGTATTTATGGTGGAAAAAACGATGAAGGAAAACCTGTGACAACAATATCCAAAGCCAATCGAGCCTTGAGCAAATGGCAAATATTTAAATGGCCCAGCATATTATTTGTGCTGTCCTTTTTTGGGTTAATTTTAGCGTTGTTGGTGGACGGCGCTGCCGACTGGTTTGCAGTGGCAGCGATTGCTGTATCAGTGATAGTGCCTGTGAAGTTTCTGATTCGCCGAGAGAGTTAGGCTCCTCAAATTGTTTTAAGCGTTCTCAATATGCGAAATGGCTTGCTCAACCTGAGTATCACCATTGGTTAACTCTAAAATTTTTCGGCGAATGTGAGGTTTTTCAACAAGTGCGGCCAACACATTAGCAACATTGCCCCGATTTACCTTGCCGTAAGAAATGGCATAGTCGAGTGTAACCTTATTGTCGGCTTCTTCATCTAAAAGGGTACCAGGTCTTAATATTACCCAGTCTAAGGATGTGTTAACTAAAGCTACATCGGCCTGTTTTTTAACTTGCATGTAATACTCGAAACCTTCCCCTAAATCCTGATTTCTGCCAGATTCAGGAAACGCCGATACTAGATAGAATCTTTTGATGCCAAGCTCTTCAGCGAGCTTTGCTAAAATAGCAGGCGTCTTACCGTCAATCTTGCAAGTACGATCTTTACCACTACCTGCAGCCCCCGCGGAAAATACAATAATGTTATGGCCAGCCAACATCTTTTTGTAATCTTGTTCTTCAAGTTCCATCATGTCACCCTGAACTGGCGTTGCACCTTGTTGTGCAAGTTCTTCGGCTTGTTCTGGTTTTCGATGTAAAGCAGTAACCTCATGCCCCTGTCTGATCAATTGAGGCAGAAGCCTGTGACCTACACCACCTGTTGCTCCAATAAAAAATATACGGCTCATAAAATCTCCTTGATTGTTACAATTATTTATAACCTTGGGATTATTACGGCTCATTTCTACCTGCGGTCACAGGTTTAATATTAATAGGCAATAAATTCAGAGTAATTCCTCACAGCTTAGCTAAAGTATTCCATTTAGCGCTTGTGTTCCCCCTGATATTTGGTAATTTAGATTTGTCGTTTTTTTAATCCATTCACACAAAGGACTGTCAGCATGGAGAAGATCTCTAGCCTGTTTGTGGCAATTTTACTTGTAATTTCATCAACCGCTTTCGCCTCTTTCGAGCAGTTTAGTTCAGATGTTAGAGATTCCTTTGATAAAGATGCATTAGAAGCTGTTGAACTTATTCATAACGCAGAGAACAAAGGTAAATTCCAAAAGGAAATGATGGCAATGGCGGATACTATCTGCGAGTCATCTGCAGACATCATTAAAAATGAAGAAAATTTATTAGCCTTAACCGAACAGCAGCAAAAACAATTCCTTAAGTGCCGAATATATCGATATGCCAGTGGTTCAATATATACTTTTGGCTCAAACAGCGCGAGAAAAGCGGTTGATGTTCAATTACTCAAGCAAATAGTGAGTAAAGAAGTGACCAATACACTTAACAAGCAAGCGCGATTACTTACTCAAAATGCAATGATAGTCGAGCGAGAAAAAGCCCAACAAGAAGCCGCTAATGAAATAAGCCAAATGTCATTTGAAGAATTTCTGTGGTTAAAGGAGAAAGATTTTGTCGAACAAGTGGATTCAAAAACTGCTCAAAAAGGTAGATTCGCTGCTTTTCATAACGCATTTAAAACAAGAGAAAACGAAATAAAGACCCACCTTGAAACCCAAATTGGCTATGAAAAGCTGGGTGAATATCGGGAACAAAAGTGTAGCCAATCTTCTGCTAATCAACACGACAAAATCTGTAATTTCATTAAAAAAATGGATAATGACCACCAATATGCAATGGTCAGCAAAACTGTAAAAGATCTGGATGACAAAGCTTACTTTGAATATTTTACGGAGTGTACTAAAGGCTACAATAATGCGATCAAGTGTCTTTTTTACGGTCACAACAAATCAGGTACCAAAATAAGAGCTAAGAAATTGCAACAACAATTAATTGACAACACAACTTCACTGGCTGAACTAGAGCAAATTGAATCTCAATATTGTGGTGAAAATAGAGATTTATGTGATATTTATAGAAAAGCAAAGCGTGTAATCAAAATGAAAGAAAAAGGGAGATAGGATTTGAGCGCGCTGAATTGTGCCATGCACAAGAATGACAAAATTGTTAGCTTTTTGGAAATAGGTCACTGTGAGTAGAGAATCAATAGAAGTTTTTAGAGCACTAAAAGAAGAAAATATGAAATACTGGATCGCAATTTTAGTCTCACCAATAATGGGGCTTTTTGCTATAGGAGTGACGTTGGCAAGTACGCTCGGTTTGATTTTGGGGTTCTTCTATTTAGCAATATTTGTCCAATCAATACGTGGCGTAATGTACACTGCCCGAATGAAAAAAAAGCTCCAGCAAAATCCATCTAAGTTTAAAAGAAGCGATGTTCGGAAAGGCCCGGTTATTATGGGTATTCCCGGAATCTATTGGTTTGTTAGCCTTACCCGTTAATAATCTTCTTAATGACGACCCTATTGTTTTGCAAAACCCAAGTCACAATAATGTTGAAGAAGTACACCCTACATTTGGACCTGAGTTTATTGCACAAAAGCAGAGAATACGTGAGATGCTAGTGCGTTTTGTTTCAGAAAATGACCCTATACGGCAGGCTCTTTTGGAGATCTATGTGTCTGTAAGCTTGAACACACCGCATAACGACTTCGACAATCATTAAGAATCTTATCGCGGTCTTAAATTACAGTTGTTTCAGTTTTCGGATGTGTAGGTTCTTTGAGTAATTTCACCTATTTTTTACTTTAATCCCTGCATAATAAGCCGGTATTTATAAATTCAGGAAGTTTTATGTTGTTGTCTACCTTGTTTGTCGTGCAGTTTTTAAGCTCAAATTCGGTTGATATTTCCGAGGTAATTCAAGACACTCAAATCAATATCGAGCGTTTTTACGTTGAACAACGAAGTATTGAAACTATTAATCAAAGTCTCTCCGCACCACAACTTTTGCAACAACTGGATCAAGCTGAAACGCCTGATCAATTGGCAAAAAACTTAACTCAGCATCTACAAAAATTTGATGCCCATTTCACTGTACAATATCAATCCGAATCGACATCTGCCCTTGAGGTAAAAGAAAGCTGGTTTTCCAAGCTTGCACGAAAAAATTATGGCTTTTCCAAGGTAGAGGTTTTAGAAGGAAATGTTGGTTTATTGGTCTTTTGGGGTTTTGCAGACCTCAACCAAGCAGTAAAGGATAAAATATCCGCAGTAATGAGCTTATTATTAGATGTTGATGCGTTGATTATTGATCTGCGCGCCAACGGCGGTGGTAGTGGCGAAACGGTACAGTGGCTAAGTAGTTACTTTGTAGATGGTAAAGTGCACCTGAATAGCTTTTACACCAGATACAATGACTCAGAACAGACGTTTTGGACTCATCCTCAGATCAATTACGACCATCTAGAGCAAATTCCCTTGTACATCTTAACTAGCGATCAAACATTCTCTGCCGCTGAAGAGTTTACTTATAATTTCAAACATCTTGGTCGAGCAGTCATTGTTGGTGAGCCAAGCAAGGGCGGCGCTAACCCTTGGCGTTGGTTTAACCTGACGCAGGGATTTCGCTTAGGCATACCAACCACAAAGGCCATCAATCCGATCACTCAGGGAAATTGGGAAAGCAAGGGCGTTCAACCAAACATTGTTATCAGCGCTGATAATGCCCTAGACTTAGCTTATAAGCACGCCTTAGAAAGCTTACTTGAAAATGCAGACAACGGATACAGACGTCAAGAGATTGAGCAACAATTACAGCGAATGAAAACTAACTCGACAAAAGATTGAGCATTTTGCTGGCTAGTCTTTTGGTAATGCAAATTAACATTGGCCCATTATCGAGCCAATGGTAATGGTTAATAAGGCAAGAAGTTGTAGGCGTATTCCAGTTCGGTGCGAGTGACATTGGCAGAACCAAATTGAATTGCGCGTATGCGGCTTATTAAGCGTTCAACTAACTCTGGCGAACCTAACTCGTCATCAACTAACTCAACTGACGATAAAGTACCGTCAGGCTCAATAATGAGTTTTACTGTTAGCTTACCCTCGATCGTGGGGTCGTTGCGTAGCGCTCGACGATACAGTGAGTAGACTGCGCCTTTGTTGGCATCTAAGGTTTGTCGAATCTGATCAAGATCGCGACTGCCCACTACCTGACTTTGCTCTTCAATACGTTTTGTTGCTAGCGCTGCTTCACCTTCAGAGGCGGCTTGGAATTCAGTATTGCGACGCCCTTCTAATTGACCTGCGGCACCAACATCAGTTGAAAATTCACTGTTCTGCAAGCCGTTACTGGCAGCTAAGTTAGGAGCACCAATAGTGTTACGAGCTGTTTCTTCGGCTTGCCCGCCACCTTGGGTTTGTTGCGTATTGGCCAAGTTCTGCAGTTGTTGGGTATTGCGCATACTAGCTAAGGTGTCTGAAAACGCTAATACACCTTTGGACTTAGCATTGTTTCTTGCTTGCTCAACTTTGTCTTCTTCGGTTATTTCTGGTTCCTCTTCAGGCACAGGAATTGGCGGCTGATCTACCTCTGGCACTGGTTCTTCTATAGGCTCTATTTCAGGCTCAGGCTCTGGTTCTTCGATAATCTCGGGTTCAGGTTCTGGCTCAGGTTCCACTTGTGGCGGTGGCGGCGGTGGTTCTTCCGCTTGAATGATTCGTGCTAATTGCGGTGGTAATTGTTCTTTCTCTTCTCGTGGAATTTCAGGTAACTCCACGTTAATCACGTAATAGGCAAACGCCAAAGTTAAAACTAATAAAACGATGGATATAGCGCCAAACTTTTTGTTTTCTTGATTCGCACTTTTCCAAGGAAGTTGGCTATCAAAGTATACGGAGGTTGTCATTTGCTACCTCCAGAACTCAGCGCAGATCCGGTATCGGTCTTATTTTCTACTGCCAACGCTAAATTGGTATAACCGGTAGAAGCACAAGCCTGCATAATTTGTTTCAGCACTGAATAAGTGACTGAACTATCACCCATGATGGTGATCGACTGTGCTTGCTTTTCTTCGTCTGTTAAATTGGTGCGACGAGAAGTATGATGATCAAGCTCAGCTTTTAAGCTTTCAATTGCAGTTTTATCAGCAAGGCTCAATAATTCTGTTGTTGTGATAGGTTGCCCTTGCAACAATACAGTGTCTTTGGTCACCAAAATCAATAAGGTTTCTTTGGCTGGTGTATCTGCGGTAGAAACAGGCAAGCTAACATCATCATCTGATTGCAACACCTGCACATCTGACGCATTCAGCATCAAAAAGAACACCAGAATAGTGAAGATATCCATCAATGAAACCAAGCTTAATTTTGACTTTGCTTGATTGCGTTTATGGTGTCTTTCCATTCGTTTCGCGCGCATCGACTTTTTCATAGCTTACTCCGATGTGGGCGTGGTGTTTGCGGCTGATACGGGTGCATCAGCCAGTGAAACTTCGGGGAATAACTCAGCATCTACAACTGAATTGATCAATACATCTTCATAAGAACGGGTATGGTCTATCAAGCTAACAATGGTTTGATAATCAGCATCTGGTGGTAATAACAAGGTAATATTCTTTTTATCCACCCCTTTGCTTAACAGGCTTTGTTTCACTTGCTTTAACACTTGCTGCATGGTTTCAAAGTCATAAGTTGTCACTTCCAGACCTTCAACTTCAACTGTGATGTTAGGAATAGATTGCACTAAATAACCTTGAGGAAAAAATACGTCTAACCCATTGGCTGTTACTTCAAGTTCTAACTGCTCTTTTTTGATATCTTCCGCACTGGCCTCGCCACTTAGTCCTGGCAAGGTTAACTCAACCACGGTAATGCGTGAAAACACCATCATCATTAGCAGTACTGGTACCAAAACAATCATGAGATTCATGAAAGAGGTAATGTCCAGTTCGGCTTCCTCTTTGGGTGCGCGTTTTAGTCCTCGAAGTCTCATAGTAATCCTTACTAATCGCTACTGCGGGTTTTCAACTGTATGTTCTGAGCGGCTACTAATGTGTTTAAACACTTAACGCCCGCCATTTCCATGCTATCGATAATTTCGGTTGTTTTGGTTTGTAACAACGCATGAAATCCCAATAAAGGAATCGCCGAAATCAAACCAAAAGCAGTGGTGTTCATTGCAACTGAGATTGAAGACGATAACAGACTGGCTTTTTCTGACGGGTCAGCATTGGCAACCGCTGAGAATGCGGCAATCAAACCAATGATCGTACCTAACAAACCCAACAAGGTCGCAATATTCGCTAATGTCGCCAAGTAAGGCGTACGTTTTTCCAAACGCGGCATTGTTTCCATTAAACCTTCTTCCATCGCGTATTCAATGTCTTCACGGCGAGGAGAGATAGACAAACGCGCAATACCTGCACCAATGACTCGACTGATAGGCGCTTTGCTTTGCTTGGCTAGATTGATGACTTGATCAAATTTTTGCTGGGCTAGCAATGGCTCTAATTCAGAAAATGCTCTGCGATTAGTGGACGTTGCTGATAGTAAAAAGATATATCGCTCTAGGGTAATAGCCAATCCTACGGCCAAAACCAAAGCGATGGGTAGCATAAATGAGCCACCTTCTTGAAAGAATCGCGTGATGGTATCTAAGATATCCATACAAAATTACTCCACATGGTTGAGTTAAGTTAATTCTGTTGTACAGTAAAACATTCATAAGGCTTGTTGTGTATGGCAAGTCCTTTTGAGGTGTTTATTTTAATACTTTACCAGTTATTGCTCTGTTTGTACTTCTTCTACTTTTTCTGTAGATATTTCTTTTATAATCTGCATGTTACGCAAAAATCTACCGCGTTCTATTGGCGTTAGTTTATCTACCACAGGTTGCCATTGAGTAGTTGCATCAATACGTTTATGAGTTGGCAATTGCCAAGGCACTATAGTTAACACTTGCGGTTGCTCTTTGTTGCCCCTGATAGTGTCTTCTAACCGCAAAACCGGGCCACTTGAAGCCGTTGGATTTCCCTGCGGTTGTGGCTCCACACTCAGTGATTCAACTTCTTCTTTTTCAGTTGACTGGACAGTCTGGGCATTTTCCTGTGGATAAGTCAAAAAGCTCATTTGTAAGCAAAGAATGCCAATAAACCAATGTTTGCTATCAAGTTTCATTATTGACTACCTCCCATGCTGTTAAGTTGACGTTCCACATCCACCAGCCATATGTCTACTAGCTTGATCTCTTTATCTAACGCCTTATCTTGTTCAGATTCAGACTGTTGCGCCTTTAGCAGCGCGGCATAGATGCGGTAGTCTTCCAGCGCCGCCGCCTTATTAAGCAAATAAAGATCGTTTAAAATGCCGCGGTTACGATAACTAACGGCATACGCAGGTTGGCTTTTAATTGCATTGGTGTACAAGGTGTGAGCCTGCTCGAAATTACCTTGCTCTCGCAAAATACCCGCTAACCGATTGGCCGCTTTCGCATTATGCCTATTTAAGGTTAATGCTTGTTGTAGGCTTGCGATGGCCTCATCCGTTTGCCCCAACGCTAAGTAGAGATCAGCTTTTAACACGTAACTAGGGCTGTTGAGTTGCCCTAAACGACTCGCCTGATCAAACTTAGTCAATCCAATTTCATATCTTTCATCAGCCAATGCCTGTATAGCTTCTACCATCAGCGTTTTAACTGGCGCTGTCAGTATCTGTTTATTATTCAGATACATATCTGGCGTGATTTTCAAACGATGAACTAAGGCTTCTTCCGGTGTCATCTCAATTGTCGCCGATGTCGCCGGATCTAGTTCCCCAGCTAAAGGCGCTTGCACATTAGGCTCAGTTTCAGTTGCTGTTTCTTTTACCACTTGCGCTGGCTTGTTTTGCTCTGGCGCGGGTGGCGGTGGCGCCATGCTATTAAACAAACAGCCACTTAACCCGACTGTCAGACTTAGCACTAGCAGAACACGATTAAAGTTCATTTGCAGTTACCTCTTCTGTCACTTCGGGTTTGTTATACCTAGCAGGTAAAAAACCACTCAAAGCTTTAAAGCTTTGTTTAATAAAGTCGTCGTAAATACCGTTTTGAATACGCGCAATATTCTTCTCGTGAATTTGAATTGCGGTTTCCTCAAAGGGGAAGGCTTGTTCTTCTAATAAGTACTCGTATTGTTCAGATTCTAACGCCGATAGCCCATCTGGACGTTCCGAATCCATCAAATCATTTGCCAATGTGGAATATAGAGTAGCCAAGCGATAGTTGGCCTCAGTCGTATATTGCGCCACGGCAAAGGACATTACACGATCATAACCATCAATGGCATTTTGCAGCGCTTTTTGTTTGGCATGTAAACTTCTATCCAATGGTATGGTGAGTTTTGTACGCTCGAAAACAATCTCTGCATCTTGAGCAAATACCATAGCTGACATTGCCGCCAAATAGCGAGAACGTGGTGTCCCTACTGCGCTAGGATCTGATGATGACAACTTTAATTGCGCCTGCATCATCTTGTTCAGCCAATAACGTCTATTGGCATCTTCATTTGTTTCTAGATAGTACTCACTTAGGTTAAACCTTGCTTCATTGGCCATGCCCATAGGTTCAGGAAAAGCGTGGGCATAACGTCTAAAGCTATCCAGCGCCATTTCTCTATTATTGGCCTTTTCAAAATATTCCGCAGCGTTAAACAGGGATAACCGCCCCTGTTCTGATTTCTTATCTGCGTAAAAACGTCCAAGCAAAATACGAGCAGCAGATTCCCAATCCTGCACCTGCTCATAGGCAAACAGCAGTTGGGGTTCAATGTTTGCACTTAGCTCATGTTTTGGATATTGCGCTTCAAAAGCTTTCCACTTATTGATCGCTTGATGCCAATTCCCCAATAATGCGTTGTAAGTTGCATCATCATATTGAGCCACAATAGAAACTTCCGCATTCGGCGTCTTTTTAACCAAACGTTGCAAATGACCGACCGCAATTTCTAACGCCTGACGCTGAGGATCACTAAGGGTAAAACTGGTCAAATCTAAGGTTGCCAAAAAGGCCGGGGTTAAATTCGCACTCAGTAACGCACTTTCACCTTGTTTATAAATAGATGCGGCCAAGGTTTCGGTTAACTCAGGTACTCTTTCGTCTTGTGCTGGCAGACGCGTCAGAATGCGTTCGTAAAATACTTCTGCTTGGGCATATTGATTCAATGCATAATGGCTGTGGGCCATTACTAAAATAGAAGAGTTCGTTTGCTGAGTTGAAAATTGGTGCAGCTCTACAGCCTCTTCTAATGTCCATTGGGCCCAATGCATAGCCGCTAGATAATGTTTTTGTTTAAACAAATCTTGCATTAGGTTCAGTGCAATGGCTGGTGATCGTCGGTCAGCGGCAAAAGATTCTACAAAGCGTTTTTGGCTTAACTGTTCAATTGAATATACCGGATCGCCGCTCAAGGTATCGGGTAAGGCGTCTTCTGGCATTTGCTGATACGCGAGAATAGCAGCATAGGCCGCCTCAACCGCCATTGGGTTTATCTGGTCTTGATATGCATAGGTTTCAAATGCTCGAATGGCTTCTTGATAACGTTTAGCACTTAGTAAAGCTTCAGCCATGTAGAATCGTAACTCCGCTACCTTAGCAAGCAATTCCAAGTCGTTTTCATAGGTAAACACATAATTTTGATAATACTCGATGGCATTATTTAGTGCTTCATCGCGTAATGCTAACAAGGCATCATTGTCAACCGATCGCCACTGGGACAACTGCGCTTCAGACGCTTGTTGACTGGTGAAGGCTTGAGCGAAATCATTGTTATTTTGGCCCTGTTGACGTTGGGCAATCAGCTTTTCAATGCCTTGGGCTATGCTGTGTTCGGTTTGCGCCAACTCAGGCAAGTATTGTTGCAAATATGGCGATGCCTGTTGACCTAACGGGGTATTTAAACTGTTTACAACACCATTACCTAGTGCATATTGAGTAACAAAATCGCGTTTTGCTGTGAGGACTTTTTCAGGGAATCCGCCAAGGATATAAGCGTCTATATGGCGAACAAAAAACTCTACTGAACGATCATGAAATGGATATTCTTGAGCAAAAGCTAACAACACAGCTGCGCTATCTTGATATCTGTCGTCATCCAAATGTTGTTGTGCTAATTCTTCGTATACCAAATGCTCGTAAGGCTGTTGGCCCTGAGTGCGATAAAAGCTTTGAATGGCTTGATCATTTCCACGATAAGAAAAGGTTAATGCCATTATGCGCAAGCTGTCCTTAACTAAACGTAGGTTTCCTTTGGTGAGCGCTAGATTATCCAGAGTCGTAGAATCAATATCTGGCAGATTCGGTAAGCTATGCGCCAGCATTTTATTAAACCCGATTAATGCATTGTCGTAATCGTCGAGTTTGAAATAACTCCACCCCAGCATATAGGCAGAAATACTGTAAAAGTTACTCTTACTTGATGCTGGTGAGTTTTCTAAAACTTGGCTGTAGTAATTGATTGCTTGAGAAAAATCCTGCTGGGCAAAATAATGTTCACCAATGCGAAAATACAATTCAACATGCTTTTCAGATATTGCAAAACTGGTCGTGGAGAAGGTGGCTAAAAACTCTTTGGCAACGTCCACACTTTGCTCTCGTTGCCCTGCTAAATCCATGGCTCGGGAAAGCTGATACATGGCATCCATAAGTTTGATATTAGTGCGCTGTTGTTCGTCGGTTAAATTCTCTCCAGGAACAGGTTCGCTAACCTCATTCTGATTCAGCACTTTGAGATAACCTGCAATGGCATCATCGAAATAACTTTGTTGTTCAGAATCACCTTTTTCCAGCGCTTGTTCAGCCAACAACATGCGAATATCTGCTAAGCGAAAAGCTACTTGACGTTTTTGTTCCGGATCACGCATTAATGGCAACAAAGCTTCATACTCGTCGCGTTTTTGCTCCAAAGATAACGGCGGAATCTCGCGCTTAGTAGGCGTAATTGTTACCTCCTCCATATTGCGCGCTGGCACTAAATTTAAACTGGAAAGTGGTGGCCTTTCGCTTCGACCTGCCGTTAAACGTTCGCGCTCAGCTCGTTGTATTTCACTGAGCACTTCATTTGTCGGGTCTTGCTCGTCTTCTTGCCAAAAGGTAAGACTACAACCGGTAATTGTGATGACAACTGGGATAATTAGTAGATAACGCAATTTCATTATGGGTTATCTCCAGCACGACTATTTCCCATAACAGGCTGGTTGCCACGCATATCTTGTAAACGAATTCTGGCTAATCTGGTATTTACGTATTGCTGTTCAAGTTGCGCAACTCGCTCGTCGACCAAGCCATGTAAAAATTGCTTTAAACGTGCATCCGCGGTTTCAAATACCCGCTGAGCACTGACTTTTTGCTGTTCGATTTGTCCGCTAATACGGTTGATACGTTGATACTCTTTGGCAAAATTAGAGGTGTCTTGTTGCGCAATTACCACAGAGTCATAAGCTTTTTGTGCCTGCTCGTAAGCAATTTTCATATTGTCTAATAAACGCTTATGCTGCCAACGGTTAGCTATGTAATCATATTCCATTTGCCAACGTAAAATACCCTCTAGACGGGCCAGCCTTTCAGCATAACTTGGCTTAAGAGGACGCCCTCTGGGTGGATCCTTTAACAAGCGCTGATGTCGTTGTTCAGCTTGCGCTAGCCTAGAATGATGATTTTGTATGTCAGGCGATAACATAGAAATCATCAATTCCATGCGCTGAGCTTCGTTGCTCGGCGACAACCTGGTTTCCAGGATTTGAATTTGCTTTGCCGCTTGGCTTAGCGCTATTTTTTTCTCTTCTAGGGACAATGAATCGCCTCGTTGTTTAAAAGCTAATTCACGTTCTTGTAAAAGATTATTTAGGATGTCTAGATGTGCTTGTTTTTCTGCCAATATCTGTAAAATTTCTACTGATTGTTGGCGCACTCCGAGCAAATACTTAGCATCAAAGTCACCTTGAGTATCTGAACTACTCAAAAACAGACGCTTTACATCCAATAAATTATCCGGCCATTGGGTTTGGTAGGTATCAAGGAAAGTCGCTTGATCTATGGATTGTTTGAACTGACCTAATGCATCTAAACTTTCGGAAATCTGGTTAATGGTATCTTCTAGTGCATAGTAGGCATCAGCAAATAATCCTTGCTGTTGATATGCGTAAGCCAAGCCATAACTCGCCTGTAGACCAAATAAACCGGTTTCGTTTTGACGTAAATGACGCCATGTCGTGATTGCTGGCGACCACCGATTTTGTTGAGCTAAGGTCCAGCCCAAGGTCAAGATAGCTTGTTGGCTTTCACCACCTTCGTGGGATACTTGATTAATTACTGCCAGCGCATTCTCATCATCTTGTTGCTGTAACAGGGTATAGGTCAAATTCAAATTAAGATGATCAAACAATGCACTTTGTTCTTCGCGTAAGGCTTGTTTTTCTTGATCTTCTAACCGACGCTCGGCGACCTGATTGGGATCAGAAGAAAACCAGCGCCAAGGCGAAATAATGTCTAGCAAATCTCTGGATAATTCGCTGGCCATGGCCAAAACACCACTTTGTGCTCTTTGATGGGTAATCAAGGCTTGTTTGGCTAGAATGAAACCCTCTCTCGCTTGTTCGTATTCAGCATTGTTGAATGCTTTTGTGGCGTCATTAGCCAGTAAATACGCTGGAAAGATGGTGCTTTTATGGATGTTATTTAACAGGCTCTGCCAGTCATCCCCTGATTGCATTCTGTTGTGAGCCGCTAAGTAAGATAGCTCCTGCCATTGGTCAAATTCCAAGTATTCTTCCAGTTCACCTTGCGTGATAGCTTGATAGGCTTGTTCGCTTAGAAACTGCTGTTTGTTGTCGAAACCGGCTTTTGCTAACCAATACCAGGTGTTTGCTTGCACATAATCTGAGGTGGCTTTGCTTAGCAAGTCTAGAAATATTTGTTGAGCGTCGTTATACAGGCCAAGGTTCAATTGCGAGGCGCCGCGCATTAGTGCCAAGCGATCTTTATCGTCCTGACTTAAGGCTTGAAAACTATGAGATGCATAAGCTTTGTCAATTAATCCAAGGGTTGTGACAAAATCATTTTGAAAATAGGTGTATAGAACATGATAGAAATCTGCTTGCTGTTTTTCTGCCGAAACGAGTTTAGTATTTGCCAACGCCACAGCACCCAAGGTACTTAAAAGTACGCTTAGTGTTATAACAACTAATAATGACCGGCGTAGGCAATTGGGCAGTTTCATATATCTCTTTTATAGGGTTTTCGCAGTAAACACTGGTTGTTGTTTACTTGTGGAATCCACAATATTCAATTCGACAGCAACTGGGTCTTCTCCTTTTTCAAAGGATAAACTTACTGCTCTTTTGTACTCTCGATTTTCAGGACCTATGCCGACAAAATAAGCGGTTAATTGATGTTCGCCTTGAGAAAGATTTCCCACATATAAACGTTGTACACCGCCTCTGTAGAGAGCACTGACTTGTCTTTCTGTGTATAAATAATTTGTTGCGACTTCGCCATCCACTCTGAGTTCTACCGCGTCTAGCGCAAAATACTCACCAATATCCATGGCCAGATAAACCGCTACTTGGGTCGAAGAAGGAAACAATAAATCTTCTTCTAAAATGAACAGATCACGGTTTAAATTGACCATTGCCTGGCGTAAGGTTTCGATTTCTTGGGCTAGAGCCGAATCATCTTCTTCTGGTGTTTGAGCATCGACAAAGAAGGTGATGGCAAACAGTGCCAAGGCGAGGAAGAAAAAGGGATTAAGTTTGGATAAATAGCGCATAATTAATACCACACAGAGGCATAGATTTTGAAAACATTCGCCGAAAAACCGAATAAGGGTTCTTCGCCCACGGGCGCATCAGTAACAGTGACATCACGAAAATCATCGTAATCAAAGCGCATATAATCATACTCAAAATGCACACTGCTCTTTTTAAATGTCGCGGTCTCAGAAAACTTCCACTCATAAGATAAGTGTAATCCTGCAGTAAACCCTGAATAGGTGCTCATTTCTTTGTCTCGCGCCATAAAGTTGAATTCGTTCTCGCGACTAAATAAATCGCTATAAAAATCTGCCGCTTCTTGGCTGTAGTGCCGCACAAATACGTCAATAATGAAATCATCGATGGGGTGTATGTAGCCCAGTTTGTAATTGGTGGCGTCTATACCCCAAGAGTCTTGGTAAATTCTAGCGTCCGCATAAAGTGCAGCGCGATAAGGAAGATAATAATTGGCGTTAATTGAGTATGCGTTGGACGAGCGGGTATTAGGGTAAGATTCTCGGGTAAATCTAAATCCTCTTTCACTATTAGGGTCGACAAAACGAATGCTTCTATAAGGGTTGTTTAGATATCCTTCATCCGATACATGCTCAGATGCAAATCCCATGATCAAACTCTTGGTAAGAATTTGAGTAAAGCTGAAACCGAATTTTTGTCGATCAGCCTCTTCTAAAAAGTTCTCATCCCCTCTAACACCGACTTCATCCCATCCTTTGGACCAGGAAAGGGCAACTGTACTTAAGTCGCCAAAGAAGCTTTGGTTGATACCAACGTATACCGAATTGGCTTCAAAATCATTTTCACTACTGTTGGTGTAACTGACACTAAGCAAGGTTTTTTCATGTAAAAAGTCACCGCCAACTGTGGCTTCTTTACGTTGTTCTTCATAGGGTGAAGCTGTGGCTCTTACATCAATAGATGCGCCACTCACCGTGTCTACGTAATAGTTAGCGCTTATAGATACGTGATTCCCAATTTGTTTGCGCAGCAGTACTGAAGGACCATCGATGCTAACGCCATCACCTTCGTATCTGTGGTACATGACATCAGAACGATCTTGCGGTAATACCGAAGCATTTACCAAGTTTGAAAAGGTGAATAGTCCCCCGAGGAGCAGACTCCAAAGACATAGGGTAGTAATTGTGGATTTCAGATTATTCAACATGGTCTATCGCTTTAGTCTTCTTAGTTACATCCGCAACCGCCACCAGCTGTGCCATCAGCACCTCTGGCTCCCTCTCTTGATTCTAAAACGTGCTTGGCGTATGCCAAGGCAATGGGGTTTCTTCCCACTGCCATGATAGGGTCTGCCAAATTACTGCGCTCGTAGGGTTTGACCCAAGGCTCAAGTTTAAAATTGTTCACACTATCGCCCAATTCAGAAAAGGTAGAACTACAACCCCCTAGTCCCAATATGCAGCCTAATAAAATACATTTACTGCCTATTGTTTTGCTGAGTTTCGTGGTTCTCATAGCTCAATATCCTTATTCGCGAAGTAGCATTTTTAATGCTTTTTCGTATTTCTTTTCGTCACCCGTTCTATAACCCATGTGCAATAATCTTTGGTTTCCATCTCGGTCAATCATAACCGTTGTTGGCATTGCACTAACATCATACAACTGGCTTACTTGACCTTCTGAATCGTATAAAACAGGGAAGGTGACCTCTATATCATTTAACAACACGTCAGCTTTTGATGATTCGTCATCTACGTTAACTGCCAAGATCTCAAAACCTAAATCTTGATATTCTTGATACATGGCTTCCATTTTTGGTAATTCTTCACGACATGGACCACACCAACTGGCCCAAAAGTTAACTAATACGATATTGCCTCTTTGCTCAGATAAGCGAATATTGCCACTTTCTTTGCTCTTGAGCGTAAAGTCTGGCGCTTGGGCATCTGCATACACAAAGCTGGCAAACAAACTAAAAATTAAAGCAAGCAAACTGTTTAATAGCGTTTTCATTGGCGACCTCTTCTAGAAGAAAAACGAAACTGACATTGTGAACGTTAAGTTGTGAACGCTCTTTTCTTCGCCAATAATATCGCTATTAAATACATGATCACGTACATCAAATCGTACCGATAGATAATCTGTAACAAGTAAACGATACCCAGCACCTGCCGAAATGGTAAATCTTTCGTCATCAGCAAATTCTGTATTGCCTGCACCTAGGGTGAAAAAGAAGTCCGAATTGAAGACCCAGTTCTCACTAAAAAACACCTCACCATTTAGGTTGTAACCCATTGATAAATCGTAATAAACATAATCACGTTGGTCGTCAGTAAGAAAGGGGGCTCCACCTGACAACACTTCAAAACTGGTCTCTCCAGCAGTAGCTTGACCATAGCTAGCTTCGACAAAAAAGTTTTCATTAATATGGTATGCCAAGCGTGCACCGAGAAGCACATCAGAACCAAAATCTTCAATATTAATAACGCCAGCGAAAATGCCTATCTCTACGTTTTCGGAGTCAATGTCGAATTCGTCAATGCTTCTACGTTCAACACCAGGATCAATTTCTGGTAACTCATTTTGTTGGGCATAAGTGACACCTGAAATGCTCAACAACACAAATACACTGGCGAACAAAATAGAAAATCGGTTTTGTGGTTGGATAGGATAAAAATTGCTGAAAAATAAACTCATTGCAGTACCTTGTTAAAAATATATGCTAGCACCGACTAACCACTGGTCGATACGCTCTTGTTCATCTCTGTCGGTTTCCGCGATTAAACTGCGATATTCCGCTCGAATCAGTACGCCATCCATTAAATAGTAGCGAACGCCAAGTCCCACTTCATAATGACTACTGACCCTTACTTCGTCGCCAGATTGCACTAGATTAGCGTTGGGTGATGTGCGGATTTCACCTGTGCCCAAAGCTAAATATGGACTAATTTTCCATTCAGGAAATACCGTATGTCGCATTCGCAGCGACCAAATTTTGTTATCTGAAAAATTCCCCAAAGCTTGGGTATAACTCGCGTCCACACTTAGATTTTTAGTCCAAACCCAAGTTCCAAATAATGTTATGGCTGCTGTGCTATCGAGTGCGCCGCCCATCAGGCTGACTTCAAAATCTCGATTTTGGAAATCCTCGAAACTGCCTTCTCTTGGCATGAGTGCAACGCCGTCTTCCAACATAGTCGCACTTAGATCATCACTGTAGATCCAACCTTCAATTTCATCGTCTTCATTTCGGTGCGAAACTGTGCGAATTTTGTACCATTTGGTGCGCTCTTTTAAAATTTCAATTTGCTCGCCTTGGGCTATTACATGGAACACTGGATACTCTGATGCTGGGCCAGAATGCACATTGATATAGGGAGAGGTAACAGTGACCTTAAGTTCTTCCGCGTTGGCGACAACACTGATGTGTAACACAAACAAACAGAATACTGTGGTAAAAAACCTCTTCATCCAATCAATCCTCGGGCGCATCAAATGGGTTGTTATAATATTGGCCACCCACGTCCAGCCATTCTGCAATTAAGCGAAGTTCTGCGTCAGAAAGCCAACCTTGATGACTTCCACCGCTGGCAAAAGGTGCAAAGAACCTGCCACTATTTATAGCACCAGACGGGCGCATACTGGAAGCTACGTTGACTGTTTCTGTGACAGGAATAGGATTACCTTCACTATCCAATATAAATTCACCTTCTTCATCCACTTCAAATACCGGATTACCTTGAGCATCTAGTACAGGAATTTGACGATCCAATAAGGCGCCATCGACAATTTCTTGTTCTTGGTCATTGTTCATTAACTCTCTATAGCTAGTCATGAAATCGTTATCTTCTGGCGCAGGCGTTTCGGACAAATCAAGTTGTCCAGCTGGCACCTGTAGCATGTCATTGGCATCTGCTGGACTATGACAACTGACGCAAGTATTGTCAGAAATCACGTTTAATTGTTCATCCAATACTTGGCGAGGCAATGCAAATAAGGGCGCTATATGGTCAGGGTAGTTAATCACTGAACGACATAAAGCGGTCCAATTTTGCGCACAAGCTTGGGATATAGGGAGTGGGGTTTGCAAGTCAGCATAGGCTAGGCTAAATGATGCGCTTGGGGTATCAGTGCTTGGATCTGTCCAAACGTCTTCGAAAATCGGATCTGACGTCAATCTTGCCACACCTTGAATACGCGATAAGGTTTGCGCCATGGTCTCACCAAGGTCAGCAAATAGCGCGGGGTTAGCGCCAGGAAAACCTACACCTGTACTAGGCGCACCAGCATTAATAGAAGGCGTTTGAGCATCTATTCGACCGTGTGGTGCTTCTCCGGTTCTTTCGTGACATCCGATGCAGGTTTTACGTTCACCAGGCATCAGTTGTAGCCAGTTGTTATGACGCGGGGTTATTCGCTTTCCATCTTGATCTACAACACTGACAAAGAACGGAATATTAGCGGGAATAGCGACTTCCACCGAACCATCAGGTTGAATTGGCGTGTACCCTACGATTTCTCTTAGTAGCTGATTGCGAGAACGGCCAAAGGCCGCACGATTAAAATCTCTTACATCACGATCAGGAATAGAAACGCTTTTCACTATTCGTAAAAAACGGGCAGGTCTTTGCTGCGCAGTGGTTTGCGATGGATTAGCGGTTGTTGCAAGCCCAAAAGGACTGGTATCTATTTCATCTACTTGATAGATACTCTGGATATGCAACACACCTAAGCCTTCGTCAATTAACGCGGTATTGCTGCGATCTATAGTTGTTTCAGGATTTGCAGGGAATGGTTTGGCTTCCATTGCCAAAATTTCACTCACTACACGGTCTTCTATGGGTAAACCTAGGGACAACTGGGTATCTTCAATGGGGTCGTACATCCAAACCCCATATACCGGAGGAGCTTGCTCATAGCCTTCTGCGTTAATATTTTCTTCGCTGCAGGGCGCTATTGTGCGCGCCGCATCTTCTGGGCTACCCTCTGGCAATGGCGTGTATAATCGGCACTGACTCCAACTGTATAGGATTCGACCGCTACCGTCCCACAAAGGATATAAGGCGTTGATAAATCCTGGTGGCGACACTTCGCCGGTTAACACTATGCCGTCAAACAAGGCGCTCTGCTGCGCTGGTCCTTGCAATGAACTCATAGATGCAATTGGACGGTTGTAATCAATAAAGTTTTCAATGTCTATGGTGACATAATCAGTACCAAAACGATTATTCTCAAATGAATTAATCCCCATCAAGATTTGTCCATCTGGGGTAACGCTAGCTTTGGCATACTGCACGTCATCGACATAATCGGAAAGATTGTGACTATGTCTACCGTACATGATCTCTAGATCACTGCCGTCCGGATTCATTTGATAGAGATTTAACCCTTTGTTTCCGTTGGACTGATCCCAGCGGCTGAACAAAAGTTTTCCATTGGGTAGAATCAGAGGATCAAGGTCATGACTTTGGTTAAAGGATATTTGCTGAATATTACTACCGTCAGGATCCATGATATGTAATACCGACGCTAGGGCATCCAGTCCTTCTTCTAACCCTGAATATTGCGGTTTGCCTTCATCTAATAAACGTGACTGATTACCTCGTTGGCGATTCGAACTAAACACTATTCTGCCATCAGCTAAATAGACAGGACCCGTATCGTCGCCAGCTTCAGCTACTATATCACTTGAAATAATTCGCATTAGAGTGTCGGTTTGTCTGTCGTACTCCCAAATGTTCCACGTGGGGAGCTCTTCCATACCAACCAATTCTGGCGCCCTGACACTAAAAATTAATTTGTTCCCAGAGTAGTCGCCCTTTAAATCTTTAATGTCTATTGGTAGCGGATTACCTTGGTCATCTAAAGCGTCAGGAAATAGTCGCTCACTGATATTAACGGGAACAGCGGACGCATTGGCGCGTTGTTTGATATACAGGGTCGCGCCAGGTATAAATTGTGTTGGATCAGCAATGTCACGAATGGGTTCACCTTCAGATACAGCAAGGTCTCTTTCGATATAGGCGACAGGGACGTCAATTACGACAGGATCAGGTTCCTGATTCTCAGTGTCACCAATAGAACCGCCACAACCTGCTAACACTATTAGCAAGCTGGTACTGAGGAATGCCCTAGTGACATTAAATTGGCGATTTATTGACATAATCCCACCTACTTTTCACAATTGAGACAGCTGTAGCAATAACCACACCCAATTTGCAAATCCTAGCGGTATTATTTTGCCTTATGAAGTGTCTCAAAGTGCCGACAGCTTTGTCTATTGGCCTAAAAATTAAAAAATGTTTTTTCGACTAAAATAGTCTCAGCTCAATAAACTCAATACAATTGCGGTATTGATTATTAGGAATATATATTCATAACTAAGATTATGAAACCGAACCTTTAATTCACATTTAATATAAAAATTTAGAATTAAATAATGAATTGATATAGAAATAGCGCAATTTAGTTCTCTAATGCCTGACAGGTAGCCGTTAAAGACGTTTACCTTTTCTAATCTAACCGTCTGAATTTACTTAATATTATCTCTTTCTTTGTGGCAATTATCAGTCAATATGTCTGAATTTAGAGACACATAATTCTTGACGAAACAGCATTTTATTAGAAAAGTAATTAAAAATCATACGCTTAAACGAATAGGCATGATAATTGATAAAAGCATTTCCTATTAATAAACACAGGCATAGTCAACTTAAACAGTATTGTTCAATTAGTTTTTTGGCTGAGTAAAAAGCCAACACCTTTTAATCGAAAGTTATTAGTTTATAGACCCAAGAAGATTCGCCGATAACCTATGGATAGTCGCGATTTTGTATAACAAAGTATCAAAATGGGAGTAAGCGATATGCAAGGTTCAAAAAAATTGGTTATCGGTAAAGCAAAAAATATCGTGGCGAACTTAATCGTCGCGGTCGGTATTTTGAGCGCTTCCTCAATTGCTTTAGCTGATAGTGTATCCCAAGCTAAACGCATGCATGATCGCCTTGCTGGCGTTCCTCCTACTGAACAAATTTTGCAACAAATGGCCGGATTAATTGAGGCTGGGCAACCCGAACAAGCCGCATTTTTAGCCATGGAAAACCCAGCCTTTTACAATGTTACATTAAAAAATTGGATCACTCCCTGGACGAATGAAGAAGCCGACGTTTTTGCACCTTTAAATGATTATACTGCCACTGTGATAGGCATTATTAGAGACGATATCGATTTTCGACAAATTTTGACTGGCAATATAATCTATTCTGCTCCTAGTGTTTCAGGCATTCCAACTTACTCAAACTCCAATAATGCCCATTACGAAGCACTTGAAAATAACGGCATCGACCTTGCCTCAAATTTAGTTCAACAAACCCAATCCTCAGTCACAGGTTTACCCGCGCAGGCTACGGCTGGCGTTATTACAACTAGGGCAGCGGCGAAATCATTTTTCAAAGACGGTACCAATCGCGCAATGTTCAGATTTACTTTGATAAATCATATGTGTACTGATTTAGAAGCGTTAAAAGATACCAGTTTACCGCCAGATAGAATTCGCCAAGATCTTAGCCGTAGCCCAGGAGGTGATAGCCGAATTTTTGCCAACTCTTGCTCCGGCTGTCATACCGGCATGGATCCCTTAGCACAAGCATACGCCTATTATGAGTATGAATATGATGTTCAAGGTGATCCAGAAGGAAACAATGGTTACCTAGCCTACAACCAAGATGGCCAAACTGATCCCGAAACGGGTTCGCGAGTGACGGCGAAACACAGAATCAATGCTAACAACTTTGAATTCGGTTATGTGATCGAAGACGACCGCTGGGACAACTATTGGCGCGAAGGTATTAACCAAACTCTTGGTTGGTCAGAACAACTACAAGGTTATGGTTACGGCGCCAAAAGTATGGGTGAAGAACTGGCTAACAGCCAACAATTTGCACAATGCCAAGTGACAAAAGTATTTAAGGATGTGTGTTTGCGCAATCCACAAGATGTTAGCGATAGAAGTGTCATTGATGAGGCAACTCAAACCTTTATGCAAAACGGGTATCAGATGAAGCCTGTGTTTGCCAGTACTGCCAATTATTGCAAAGGGGAATAATCATGAAACTTAAGCATTATTTCAAGATCTTCTCTTTAGCTGCTTCAGTGGCATTATTGGTTGCTTGTGGCGGCAGCGAAACACAAGTGCAAGAAAACCCGATTCCACCACCTGCTAGACAACCAGTGCAAAACTATAATGGACCAGCGGCTGCCACTGAAGACGTGCAAAACTTTAAGCTTAATGTTTGGGACAATATTGCCACCGATGATAAATGTGGCGCTTGTCACACCCAGAACAATCAATCTCCCGCATTTGCCAGAGACGATGATATTAATGAAGCTTATGCTATTGCCAATACTTTGGTAAATTTAGCTAGTCCACAAGACTCATTGCTAGTGACTAAGGTTGCAGGCGGACATAATTGCTGGCTAAGCAGTGATACAGCTTGTGCAGACTTGATGACCACTTGGGTTGAGGCATGGTTAAATACGGATGAAAGCGCCAATGCCATAGTCCTAGAAGCGCCAGTACCTAGAGCTGTTGGTGCAAATAAAAACTTTCCTGAAAGTCCGGATCTATTCGCCGCAAATATACATCCGATTCTAGAAGCCCATTGTGGCGATTGTCATCAAAGTAGCGCCTCCATTCCTATTTCACCTTACATTGCATCAAGTGATTTAACCGAAGCATATTTAGCCACCATTTCTAAAATCAATTTAGATCAGCCTAGTGACTCCCGCATTGCGGCTCGCTTAAGAGATGAGTTTCACAACTGCTGGAACGACTGTGCAACTGACGCGCAAAGTATTATTGATGCAGTGCAAGCCATGTCTGACGCCATTCCAGCTACTCAGTTAGATCCTAATTTAGTTGCCTCAGATGCGGTATCTCTATATGAGGGAACTTTAGCAAGCGGCGGTGGACGTTTTGAAACTAACCTCATTGCCAAATGGGAATTTAAAACCGGCTCAGGCAATACAGCATTTGATACTAGCGGTATTTCACCTGCACTAGATTTAACAATTTCCGGTGATTATGACTGGGTCGGCGGCTGGGGAATTCAATTGCGCGGCGGTAAAGCTCAAGGCTCAACCACCGCGAGCAAAAAAATTCATGATCTTATTGTTGCCACCGGTGAATTTTCTATTGAAGCCTGGATTGCACCAGCCAATGTGACTCAAGAAGGTCCGGCGCGAATCATTTCTTATTCAGGTGCCGATGACAGACGTAACTTGATGCTTGGCCAAACACTTTATAATTATGATTTTTATCTGCGCAATGTGAACACAGATGCTAATGGTGAACCCTCATTAAGCACTCCCGATGCTGAAGAGGATTTACAAGCAGCTCTACAGCATGTGGTGATTAACTATGACGGCACTAATGGCCGACGCATATACGTTAATGGCCAGTTTACTGACGATATCGATAGTATTGAAGCTAGCTTATTAAATGATTGGGATGACAGTTTTGCGTTTGTAATAGGCAGTGAAGTCAGTGGTCGTTATCCCTTTGCTGGCACAGTTCGAATGGTGGCAGTGCACAATAGAACGCTGACCGACGAGCAGATTGTAAGTAACTTTGATGCAGGCATTGGTCAACGCTTTTATTTAATGTTTGGTATTAGTGATGTGGTGAATGTGGCGCAAAGTTATGTGGTGTTTGAAGTTAGCCAGTTCGATTCGTACAGCTATCTCTTTAGCGAGCCGTTTATTGTTAGCCTAGACCCAAATGCCAGCGTTGCAGATATCAATTTAACCGGTATGCGAATAGGTGTAAACGGTAGGGAAGAAAAGACTGGCCAAGTATTTGCCACATTAGATACATCCGTCGACGCTACTTCACCCAATGATTTGGGAGGGATTCCTTTATCTCGCCAAGGCACCATAATTCCGTTACAAAAAGGGCCTGAATTAGATGAGTTTTTCCTTACCTTCGATGTATTAGGCGACGCACAATCACAGAGAGTGCCTGCAGCGCCACCTGTGCCGGCATTACCTCAAGACCTGACGGCGCAATCGGAAATCGGCGTAAGACATTTTGCTGAAATAAATGCCAGTATGGCCGCTTTAACTAACGTTAGCAGTCAAGAGCCTCAGGTGTTAGCGACCTATAACCAGTTACGCCAGCAATTACCAAGTGTTACCAATATTGGAAGCTTTTTAACATCTAACCAAATGGCGATTACCCAGTTAGCCATAAAGTATTGCGATCGTTTGGTGGAAGATAACCAGTTGCGCACATTGTACTTTCCAGATGTTGATTTCAGCTACAACGCCAATAATGGTTTTAGCGCTGGATTTAAAGATAATGTGATTTTGCCGTTAACATCAAAAATGCTAGGCCAAAGCATAGGCACTCAACCTGATCAGTTAATGGTAAACGCTGAAATAAGTAACCTTATTGACAGATTAGGTAGTTGCTCACAAACCAATTCATGCACCACTGAAACGACAGAAACTGTGGTCAAAGCAAGCTGTGCTGCTGTGCTAGGCAGTGCAGTTGTGACCATACAGTAAGGGGTTGACAAAATGGGTACTTCAATGAAAAAGACATTCAGTTTCGCAAAATCATTCG
Source organism: Glaciecola sp. 1036 (assembly GCF_050306235.1). NCBI lineage: Bacteria > Pseudomonadati > Pseudomonadota > Gammaproteobacteria > Alteromonadales > Alteromonadaceae > Glaciecola > Glaciecola sp. 1036. The sequence goes on from NZ_JBLWFH010000014.1 coordinate 63,284, forward strand.
GTCGAAAACGCCACAACGGCATACCTAAGGTACATTCACTTGATGCGCCTATGCTACATCAAGACCATGGCCGTCCCATGACCCGCAGAGAATTTATTTCCCAAGGTTTTTGTGCTGGCGCCGGCGCTGTGGTGGGAGGTTCATTATTAAGTCTTTTTGCTAATCCTGGCAAAGCATATGCCCAGTTATCTCCTGACTTGGAAGCTTTAAAAGCAGGCTGCGGCATTGCGTCACAAGGTGCAGGAAAAATTCCTTTTATTGTGTTTGATCTAGCCGGTGGCGCAAATATCGCTGGTTCTAACGTGTTAGTTGGCGGACGCGGCGGTCAACTGGATTTCTTAAGTACCCAAGGCTATTCACGTCAAGGTTTGCCGGGTGATATGGTACCTTCTATTGCCAACCCAAATACTGGCCTGTCGGATTTTGTAAATAATGAACTGGGTTTATCGTTTCATAGTGACAGTGCGTTTCTGCGCGGCATTCTGGACAAGGTGTCGGTAACTAACAGAGCAAATATTAACGGTGCCGTCATTCCAGCAAGATCTGAAAACGATACGGGTAATAATCCACATAACCCTATGTATGGAGTGAATAAAGTAGGCGCTGATGGCTCTTTGCTTACGTTAATAGGTTCAAGGAATACAGATTCTGGCGCGAATTCTATGGCGCCCCTTAGTATGATAAATGAAAGTAAACGCCCCACTAAGGTAGATCGTCCTTCTGATGTGACTGGATTAGTGGATACTGGAGACTTAGTTGGTCTATTAAGTCAGGAAGATTCGGTTGCTGTTATGGAATCCATTCAACGTATTAGTGACATGAAACTTGGCCGAGTTAACACAGGCATTTCATCTGACGATGTGGTTAAAGATTTGGTGCGATGTGGGTATGTGAAAAGTGCTGATATAACGGATCGGTTTGGCGATCCTAGCTCACTCAACCCAGAGTTAGATCCATTAATAGTTGGCGAAGGTGGTATTTTCAGCCAACAAGAATTTGACAGCGACGGTGAGTTTCGAAAAGCAGCCTCTGTTATGAAACTGGTCGTTAATGGATATGCCGGAGCCGGCACCATTACCATGGGGGGCTATGATTACCATACTGGCAACCGCTCTAGCGGCGAAGTCAGAGATTTACGTGCTGGACGTTGCATGGGCGCTTGTTTAGAATACGCAGCTCGAATTGGAACGCCGCTGATGATGTATGTATACTCTGATGGGTCAGTATTCAGTAATGGAATGATTGATGAGTCTGTAGACGGCAGAGGCAAAGGCGTGTGGACTGGCGATAACTCGTCAACATCAGCGTCATTCTTTTTAGTTTATAATCCAGGTGGTGCACCACAACTTATTGGAGCTAATGAAGTGCAACAAGCTCAACACCAACAACTTGGTTATATGCGCAGAGACGGTTCTGTAGAAACTGCTGCAACCCCAGCCGCCAACAACGTCAATTTATTGGTAGAAACCGTTGTATTGAATTATCTCGCTCTGCACGGTGAACAAAATCGATTTGCGGAATATTTTCCGCGTCATGGATTAGGAAATGCAACGCTTATGGACTCTTTGACCGCGTTTCAACCTATAGTTAATGGCACCATATAGGCTTAAAGACCATGTTTGAAATCGGCTTTTGGGGAGGTAGTCTATTATGTTTAATATCGTTTTATTTATTACGACGAAATTTCGACTACCGCCAACTCATCCGAGACAGTTACGAATGGCCGCAGACTAACGGCACAATTCTTAAATCTGACGCGCGTAGAGAAGAAAATGGCGTAGGTCGCTGGAAATATTGCATAGATTATTGCTATGACGTGTCTGGTAGTACTTACTATGGCAATAGACTCAGTCTTACTGACCCCGACAATGAATGGGACGCACTGAGTTTTGAAAAAGAATTTCCCCCCGGCTCTTCAGTAAAAGTGTATTTTGACCCAGCAAGCCCTTTGCGATCAATTTTAATCCGAGAAAAAGACCACAAACAGTTTGATATGGGAATTGCTTTGTCTCTGGTTGGGATTGTTGCCGGTTGGGCATTGATTATATATAGTTACCTGTGATTAAAAGATACTCAAGTATGTATGTAAATACCTGAAATGCCGGCGAATAAAGTAGTTTAAGCCGACATATATTTATTGAACGTTGCGACAATCTGTACCGAGGCTTCATGCGCAGGCTGTTTTTTTCATTAAAGGGTAGATTGAGCCTATTAGTCCTGCTAATTTTTACAACGCTGTTTATTATTTTCTTTGTCTTTGCTGAGAATTTCATAGATCAGGTAGAAAACGAGTTAGGCGCTAAGTTACTCAGCCAAGATCTACTGATTACTCGGGAAAGGACACTCAATTATTTCAACCGTGACCAGAAATTAATCGAATTCGGGCTGGCTGCTGACGACTATAAAAAATGGATGAAAAATCCAGATGATGAACTAGCAAAAGACGCCGCAATAAAAAACATTAAAATTATTTGTGACCTTGTGAACTGTTACGGTTGGTTCATGTTTTCCAATCAAAGTTTAAATGGCTACGATTGGAATCGTAAATATAACGAAATCCAAACCGATCAAATTATCCTTTCTAGAGACTCTTGGTATACCGAAATTTTATCGTCTGGCAAGCAAGTCTATATTATGTCGAGCATACACCCCAAAACTCAGGAAAAAGGCGTTTTCTTTGATTATATAGTGCGCGAACAAGACAAGGTCATCGGATTAATGGGGACTTATATCTACATCGATAACATTGTCACAACAATCTTACAGCGAGATTCATCCAGTGTTACTAACCTGTTTGTGGATGAAGCGAGAGTGGTGCGGTCTCTACATGAAGACAATCCGCAAAACGAACTGCAGAATACGTTAGTTGATCAGGTCAATAACCAGAACTGGGAAAACTTACTGCCCGCAACTAGTATTGCCCAAATCAATGAATTTATTGGAACTAATGCTGCCGCAAGCGATGCCATGTATTACACCGATATCACCATTGAAGGTAAAACCTATTTATTAGGCGCTCTGCATGTTAAAGAGGTTGATTGGATAGCAATAAGTTTGTTTCCACAGTCTTTGATACAACAGAAATTTGATAATGTTTATCTATTTGCCGTCGCTGTGCTGATTCTGCTGTTTTCGTTACTCTTGACGATTTTTGTTATTCACCGGGAAGTTTTCGACCCCGTGAGCAAACTGAATCAGTATGTGGATGCCATTCACATGGGCGATTTTCATAAGACTATCGGTAATCTAGGTACTGATGTCATGCAGAATTTGGGTAATCGCATCAGCCATATGGCAGCTCACATTGCCGAACAAGTGGAGCAATTACAAGAAGCCAACAATGCTTTAATTCAGGCAACTGAACGAGCCAATAAAGCAAACAATGCCAAGTCCTTGTTCTTAAGTAACATGAGCCACGAAATGCGCACTCCGTTAAATGCTGTATTAGGCTTTGTGCAATTCGCGAAAGAAGCAAAAAGTCCACAGGAATTAGAGCGTTATTTAAGAAAAATTGACAATGCTTCCGGGCATCTATTGAATATTATCAATGACTTATTGGATTTAAACAAAATCGAGTCGGGTGAGTTAGAGCTTGACCACGTAAATTTCAATTTGAATAAAGTATTGCGTAAGGTCATGAACATCTGTCAGTTGAAGATTCAAGAAAAGCAATTAACCGTTGCCTTTTTTGTTGACCCATCGACGCCGGTTCATCTTTTGGGCGACTCTTTGCGACTTGAACAGATTCTGATCAACTTAATCAATAATGCGTCCAAATACACCGAAAAAGGATCTATTCATTTAGTTATTTCAGGTAAAAAATTAGACAGAAAATATGCCTCTTTATCGTTTTCAGTGATTGATACTGGTATAGGCATGACGCCGCAGCAACTCAGCCGTATTTTTAAACCCTTTAATCAGGCTGATGCTTCAATCACCAGACGCTTTGGTGGCAGTGGATTGGGCTTGACCATCAGTAAGCAACTCGCCCAAGCCATGGGAGGTGACATCACTGTATTGAGCAAAATAGGCGAAGGGTCAACCTTCACATGCCGAGTTATTTTAGAATATTTAGAAGTTGCTCCAGAAAAAATCCAGCAAACACTTCCTGAATCCATACCCGAGTCAGAACTTAAAACCTTGGCTGGCAAAAAACTGCTATTGGTTGAAGACAATGATATTAACCAAGAGATTGCCAAAGGAATTTTAGCGCCTCTTAAACTGCAAATAGATGTAGCGGTGAATGGTAAACAAGCGGTAGAAATGTGTGAAAACAACGCATATGACGTTGTCTTGATGGATATTCAAATGCCCGAAATGGATGGTTTAGAAGCAACTAAACTTATCTTAAAACGTGCGCCAGAGACTAAGGTTATAGGTTTGTCAGCCCATAGCACCAAAGAAGATGAAATCTTTTCAATGAAAATTGGCATGCAGGCTTATTTAACCAAACCCATTGATAAGCAAAAACTCTTTACTGCAATTTACCACTCGATTTACTCAGAAACCTCGACGCAAATTTAATATCGCCAGCTATACTTATATTTCTGATAAAAAATAGGTAGTGATTCATTTAAAAATGAGTAGTCAGCACCTTTTCTTGCAAACTAACCTGAACTATCTTTGTTGTCCTAAGCTTAAATAAAAAAGGATTTGTTATGAAGTTCAGATATCGCTTAAATTCAACATCTAAGCTCTTTTTATTGGCCGCATTCTCCATTGGCTGTTTATTTTCTCCTGTCTCCTATGCGCTACCTATTAGTGTATTAAGCGGTGGTAATTTCGAATTTAATATGCAAATCGAAGGCGGAAATCAATTACCCATTGGGCTTGAATCCATAACTGACTCAATACTATTCAACAATAGTGCAGCAGCCTCACTTGCTGCTCCAGATGCGCTAGATTCGGACAATCAAACCGATATTATAGCCGGTAGTGGTCCTGACAACCCCTCAATATTTAGTGAAGAGGCACTAAGTGTAAGGAATTTGGGCACTGAAGGCGCATACGCTAGTAATATATGGAATGGCTATGGCATTCGGGCACAAGAAGTTTTGCCTGATGGTACAAATGATTTCGTGGAACGTGGTATTTGGGGCAGCAGTACTTCGCAAATCGGCTTAACTACGCAGGAATTCAATTCTCAAGCAGACTCATACTTAGTTAATAGCCGCACATTGCAACTATCAAATAGTTCTGCCTTTGCAATCACATTCGACCTTTTAGGTAGCTTTAGTGCTGATGTGTATGCTTATGCAAATGGTGACAATGGTTTTGCCCAAAGCAGCGTGCTTTTAGACATGTTTTTTGAAACCCAAGGTAATTTAGATATTGTGTATACAGAGCTTGAAGCCTATACACCGGCTACTAGCGCTTCATCACCTTTAGCTTCATCAATAGCGTCTAGAACCGTAGATCCTGCCGGCTCTGGTCATATATCCTTTGAAGCCTTGTCGATTGCTGAGGGTGACACTGTATCTGGGCCGAATGAGTCAACAGCCAGTGGTAACTTTGCATTTGCACTCGCAATCACCTTACAACCTGGACAAGAAATGCTGATGTCGAGTGGAGTAACCTTTGATAATTTTGTTACCTTTGAAGCAAACCCTAGTGAAGTAAATGCGCCATCATCGATTGGATTTCTGCTGATGACTACATTCATTGGTTGGACGTTACGAAAAAATGTTGTAAAGAGTTGAAATAACAAGACACTCAAGTACCTAGACGTTAGGTTTACGAGAGTGTCTGAGATCCTGAATTTCTTAAGCTGCGATAATGTGCGACAAACTCGCAAAAGATGGTTGAGTTTGAATATCTAAAGGGATCTTTAATATTCGGGCAATGTCGCTAACACTGATAACACCACGAATTTCATGGGCTTGTTTATCAATCACTAAACAATGCATAGCACCATTTTCTTCCAGTGTATTGATCACGTCTGACACTGAAGCAACTTTCAGTTCTTGATAATCAAAGGCCTGCAACAAGGCTTTGGGTTGCATCATGTCGACTACCAATAATTCTGAGCGCGGCGTTCCAAGTTGCACTACACGTTGAAGAATCTTTTGTTCAGTGATGTCTGCTAGTGTCACTATGCCGATAAACTGTTCGGTTTTGTCCAAAACAAGTTTCATTTTGACATGAGATTGGCGCATCAATTTTTCTAATTCTATGGCTTTCACGTTGCCATCAATCACAAGCGGTTGATGTTCATGGAAGTCGGTAAAAATGCTCAACGCTGACGAATTTAATTGAATATGCTCATAAATGTCAGGATGCGCTAATGTATCAATTGATTCGGTTTTACAAAGGGATAAATTATGCATGGGAATGCCCTCAAATAGTTAACAGTGGTAAGCCAAAACAACTTCTTGCAGTGTTAAGGCGATGGATTTAATTAACTATTTTTGTGGTGGGGCTCTTATGCTTTTGTGGGTACCGGCAGTGTGGGAATATGCTAGATAATAATTTGAAAATAATCGGGCTAGTCCAGCATCGATAATTCTAACACTGTAGCTGGTATTAAGGTCAGCATTATCTAGATCGTCTTCATGCACATTGTCGTTGTCTGAACAGGTATCGACAATAACATCTTGCAGGTCGGCAACTGGGACATGGATACCATTTTCGGTCGCTAATACATTACCCGCAGTGGTTGTGAAAACCATTGCATAGAGTATTGTTATTAGTCTTAACCAATTCATATTAGAGGTTATCCATATTCACACTTAAACATTAGAGTTAAACGTTTTTGCGAAAGTTCAAAACCACCGCTAAAAAACGTCTAACTCTCTTATACGCCAATTTCGGCAAAAAGCCCATCAGCATTTTCTGATTACTTTGTTTGCGCTTCCGCGGTAAGTTTCAAAGTAATGTCGTCACCCACATAGGGTACGTATTTATCGATACCGAACTCAGAACGTTTGATAACTACTTCAGCGTCAAAACCGACCGCTTGTTTTTTAGTCATTGGGTGTTCACCCATGCCGTTTAACGTAACATCCATAGTCACAGATTTAGTCACACCTTTGATGGTTAAGTCGCCAGTAACATCAAACTCTTTGTCACCTGTTGGAGTTACCTTGGTGCTAACAAAGGTTGCTTTGGGAAAGTCTTCAGCGTTGAAATATTCGCTACCTAAAAACTCTTCTGTTAGTTTTTCTACAAAGGTATCCACGGTATCAATGCTGACCGAGATATCCACTGAACTTTCCGCCGGTTTTGCGGGATCAAAAATGATGGTGCCCTCAGCGCCAGCAAATACGGCACTCGGGGTAGAAAAACCAAAATGGCTCCATGACGCCACAACAAATGTGTGCGTAGGATCTACTTGGTAAGTAGTTGGAGCAGCTACCGCTGAAACGCTAAATAAGGCACCGATTAATAAACTGGTAATACGCTTTTTCATGACAGAATCCTTTTGAGTATAAAATGAACAAATATTGAACTAACAGTATTGTTACGTAAAAAAATTAGAAAGGCTCTATCAATAAATTCAATATTTTTTTCTAATTTATCGAAAGGTGAATTATGCGCCTTAGTTGCAGATTGACCTTGCATTGGCTTTTAGTCGGCCGTTACTTCCTAAATTTCTGATATTGCGCTACATTGGTCAGACAAGTTCCAAGCTCAAGGTAACCAGTCAATATGTACAGTCGCCAAGATTTTACCCGAAATATAAGCGGTGATTTATTTGGCGGAATTACAGCTGCCATAGTCGCTCTGCCATTAGCGTTAGCGTTTGGGATATCCTCTGGTGCTGGTCCTATCGCCGGTTTATACGGTGCGATTATTGTTGGGCTTTTTGCCTCCATTTTTGGCGGGACTCCGTCTCAAATTTCTGGTCCAACAGGACCCATGACTGTGGTCATGACGGCTATTATTGCGCAAACCCTTGCTACATATCCTCAAGCGGGTTTAACGCTTGCTTTCACTACTGTTTTGCTGGGTGGTCTTCTGCAGGCGTTGTTTGGCTTGTTACGCTTAGGAAAATATATTGTCACTGTGCCCTATCCCGTGATATCAGGATTTATGAGCGGTGTAGGCGTGATTATCATTATACTAGAACTCGGGCCAATGCTAGGATTTTCGCCAGGTGCAGGCGTACTGAATTCGTTAGAAAACTTACCACTTCAAATTAAAAATTTAAATGCGCCTGCGTTGTATTTGGGATTGATTTCCCTGCTGATTGTGTTTCTTTGGCGCGGTAAAGCCAATCGATTACTGCCTGCTCCTTTATTAGCGCTATTACTCACCACAATGTGCGCACTTTGGTTAGACCCGTCAGCCATTGCTCCTCGCATCGGTATTATTCCGTCGGCTTTACCCGAACTCTATGTGCCAAAGATTGAATTTGAGATGTTGCAGTTTATGCTGATGAACGCCTTGATGCTTGCTGTCCTCGGATCTATTGATTCATTGCTGACATCTTTAGTTGCCGATAACGCAACTGGCACTCAACACAATTCTGATAAGGAACTTATAGGCCAAGGCATTGGCAATGCGTTTGCAGGTTTGTTTGCTGGTTTACCTGGCGCTGGCGCTACTATGCGAACTATGGTGAACATTAGAGCCGGCGGTACCGGACCATTATCAGGCGTTGTTCATTCACTAATTTTGGCCATAGTCATAGCTGGTGCTGGCTTCTTATTCGAGAACATTCCTTTAGCTGCATTAGCTGGTATTTTGCTAAAAGTGGGCATCGATATTATCGATTGGCCATTTGTGAAACGCTTGCATCAATTACCTAAGTTTCCTGTATTTTTAATGTTGTTAGTGTTTGGTTTGACAGTCTTGGTTGATTTAATCACTGCTGTTTTCGTCGGAGTCTTTATCAAAAACATCGTGATTCTGAATCAACTGTCTGACATTGAGTTAGGCAGAATTATATTTGCGGATACTACACAGGGATTAGACCGTTTACGTAAAAAAGAACAAAAATTACTACAACAGCAACAAGATTCCACGGTACTTATTCGAATTACCGGCCCTGTAAGTTACGCCGTGGGTAGAGGACTGAAACAACAGTTTGAACCCTTTAAAACCCATCAGGTTGTGTTAATTGATGTACAAGATGCTTCCTTGTTGGGAATCTCCACCGGCATTGTTATAGAAGGTTTAATTCGCTACGCCCTAGAAAATGATGCTCAAGTAAAACTCATAGGTGTTGAAGGACAAACAGGCGCTGAGTTAAAAAGGCTGGGCATAGTGACTTTAGTCGGGGAAGAAAATTGCTATAGTTCGCTTAGTAACGCATTAGAAATAAACTAACCTAGATCGTAAGTCAACTGGGCGACTGTCGAGCACTACTTTTTTAAAAAACAATGGAACACAAATCAAGTACTGCAGAGACTTGCAGCGTCACTAGCATATGCATCCTTATTTATTGAAATGTGGCAAAGAGAAAACTTAGTGCAAATAGCGCCTTTGATATGTGCATTCCCCTTATTGACAATGTAACCATTGAATACATAAGACCTATATATAATTGTAACCGGTTTTTCGTATTACTCACTTTTTATATTTAAAAACAAGTGATATTGGGCTACGAACAAATGAATAATGCTAGCTTTTGTATAGCGTTCTAGTATAACCTTACGACCAAAACGAAAACTAACTTTACAATAAGTAAAAAGTAATTTATTAGACGCCTTTTTTTGGTGGTTAAAACACAAGGATGGTGTCAAAATTTCAATTTTGAAAGGACGGGAAAACCGAACCCCTAACTCTAATGAATGTCCCCATTTTTTGTTTTGCTGATACAACTAAATTTTTAATGGCACCATATGAAGTTCGATAAAGCAGTGAGTTTAGGCCTAAATTGCCAATGTAGGTATAATATTTCCAGAATTCTTTTAAATCGGACTAAGCTCAAAAAAGACAATGTTAGTACAAAAGACCCATATGATTATGGTACCCACTTTTTTGATTGGAGTGTTAGCCCCCTAGATTCAGTTATTAAAATCCTGAATAGTGACTTTCAAAATACCTTTATGTTGGAAAATTTAAAACTGGTTCCATTAAATGAGAATGAGCAAACAGTGTTAGATCAAGGCTCTGGTTGTGAATATCCTCACATATTTGAAAAAACAAAGTTTGGTAATTGTTCTCGGAAAGATTTGGAACGGGATTTCGAAAAAGCTAAGCAAAAAATAGATCCCCTAGTTGATAAAACCAAAGCTCTCTTATCTTCAAATGAAAGAGCTTTATTTGTAGTAACGGGAAACAGCAAAGCCCAAGATTTACTCAATTTAAACTCAGCGATAGAAAATTATCGCGATTCAAACTATATGATCTTACATACGACTTGGAAGAACAAATTCGGTTTCGAAGATTCATTCAGGGTTGAAAATGAAAGATTTATTGTAAAACCTATAACGCATACGCCATACCCCGGAGACTTTAATTCATGGGATGAAGCCTTCTCCGATATTGATTTAGAATTGCCGTTGGATAAAAATCCACTTCGGGTAACTCTTGCATGGCTAAGAAAAATAGCCCTCAGGGGGTGAGTTTATCTTAACCAATTTGTTAAGTGTTTTATTACATAAAAATATTTAGGTTTTAGTCCTATTGTATTAAAGTCTGTTAACACGAAGCTAACGTTTTTAAAGAGAGGTTTGCTGTACAAATGAAAGCTATTTTACATATAGGGCTACCGAAAACAGGGACTAGTTCAATCCAGTCATTTTGTTGCAGATATTATGATTATTTGCAGGAAAATAAGATTCTTTACCCTAAAACAGGGATGCAGGGACAAGCTCATCATCTATTCGCTAGAGCTGTCTGCATGCCTGAGAAAAAGATGACCATGAACTGGATAAGAGAAGCGGATGTAAAAAGGCTGATTGAAGATTTGGTTGAAGAAGTTTCGAATTCTTCACCCGACACTGTACTGCTAAGCTCAGAGGCATACGGAGATGTGAGTATATTATCCGAACTGGTTAATAAGTTAAAGGAAACTAATTTATTCCATAACTTTAGCGTAGTAGTTTATCTACGAAGACAAGATGAATATCTCGAGGCTAAATATTCAACCGATAGGCGCGCCGCACTCACTTCAGTAGCACCAGAAGAATATTTCAAACAACATAATGGAGACGTGGAATATTTATGGCTACTCGATCAATTAGAGGCGATTTTCGGCCTACAAAACGTTAAAGTAGGGATATTTGAAAAAACAAGTGGCGGCAAAAATTTACTCGAAGAGTTTTTTGAAGACAAGATAAATATTCCGATTAAGACAGACTTTGATACCAATATTACAGTGAATACTCGCCTTACCAGAGACGCGCTAACTTTCTTAGAAAAAATTCGTGAAATGGAATACTTCGATCAGATTTCAAATGAATTGATTCACATTTTAGAAGACTGGTCATCTAATCAAGTAGAAAGGTTCAAATATTTTAGTTCCTACGATTTAAGAAAAAGCGTGCTCGATTCACAAGCTGAAAATAATGCAACAATTGCCAAAAAGTTTCTGGGCAGAGAAAATGGCGTTTTATTTCAAAATTCAGATATATCTCCTGAGTGGGAAGAATATAAAGGTCTTACTAAAGAGAAATTTCAATCCATAATAAAGTATCTTAATGAAAAGTATTTCACCTAGCTTTCTAAAACTTGCATATATTCAGATGGAGTTCCACAAAAAACAATTTGTTCACGAGGAATAACCGTGAACCTCACATCAGCGCCTGCCTTAATAATATAGTTATACATTGGCGCTATATAATACTCTTGAGCGTCCAACTTTTCCAAAGGGGTTTGTTTCATCTCATTAAAAGCATTAACAAACAAACTACATGACCCCCAATAATACAAACCGGTGCAACAAAATTCACTAATCTCCCTTTTCTCAGCTGTAAGTTTTACTTTATTTTCTGTTTTATCATAGGGTAAAACGTTACTCCAATTTTTCCCGCTGCCGATAAATGTTTCTAAATAACCGTCTATTTCATCAAGATTGAAGTCATCAGGAAAAGTATACCCAAGTCTAAATGTATCAATGTTAAATATTAACAAACCGGTTTCAAAGCTTTCCTCAATCGCATTTATTCCTTTTATTACAGTCTCCGCCTGACCTTTAGTTGCCGTTTCTAATATCACTACCTTATAGTTAAAAATACCAAGTTTTTTACATTTGTCATGAATGAATTTAGGAGTTTCAAATACATCCAAACATATAAATAAGAACTCGCACAACCGAAAGTATTTTTCGAAACTCAACAATGACAGTTCAAATACAGTTTTACCTTTAGCTTCTAACATATACTTCGGAATTTTATATCCGGCTTTAGTGAAACGAGACGATAAACCGGCCATAGGGATAACTATTTTTGTATTATTGTTCATAATTCCTGCAATTTAAAATAGAGCCTCAACGCATTTGCTATCATTGCTTGCTGGCGTTCTTTGTAATCGAAGTGAAGAGGCAACATCGAAAGAAAAAGGTGAATGGTTATGGAAAGTATTTCTTTATGACGGTTATCCGCGTTAATAAGAAAAATTTCATTAAACAATTTTTCAACTTGCGATTGGTTTTCATTGGTAAGTAATTTAAAAGTATACTGCTTTGTTTGTTTATCAAAACTATTTTGAAATCTACCTGAAATTATTAGATCATAACCACCAAATACTGAATGGTATAATTTTGCAATATCGTATCTGGTGTCCCCATATATCGTAAACTGAGAATTACTATCCATTCCTCTAGGATCAATCAGCTTAAGTCGTCTGGCTCTGCTATCATAAAGTATATTGCTAAAACAAAAATCTCCGTGAATTATACCAACTTTCTCTTGGGTAATTTCAGTTATATATTTTGAAGACTCATGCATAATTTCATTTAATGATACCTTTACATTTGGCTTACATACCAGGCCAAATTTCTCATCAAGATCGAAATTTTCCATTTCAGCAAATTGTGCTAACCTCTTTTTTGTCTTGTCCATATAAATCAGGTTAGAAATAGAAACAACCTTATCTAGTTCTTCACCTGACGGTTTATATGATTTAAATTGGTCTAAAATATTTGCTGCGGCTGAAAAAATTTGACGCCAGTCGCCATCAGCCAACTGTCCAAATACAAAAAGATCGTTCAGAGGTAATAAATATAAAAACTCTAGCTGATATCCACAATATTCGTTATTTTCTTTAATCTCACCCAAAAATTGAGGCGTATGTAATTTTAAATATTTTGGTAAAGCTTCAAACCAACTAGATTCAGCATACATTTTTTTTGAGTTTGAACTTCGCTTATCGACAACAAGGCTCGTTATCTTCATTTCGTTGAAAGCGCGTTGAGTTGTCATTTCGCTTCTTGAGCGAAAAAAACTATTGAGATGCCCGAAGTCGAACCAATCACCTTTGCTAATTAACGTAAGGGTTCGGAAGCTATTATAATACTCTAAAGCTTTGATGAAATTACCATTATTCTCAAGAATACCTTTCATCAAAAGATGAGGTTCCGAAAATGAGAAGAATCCAGAAACAACAAGGTCGCTGTCACTGGCTCTAACATTTTTAAATTTGGCCGAAATATCCGAACCGTTAGCCAATTTTGCGCGGATATAAGAACCGGTGTTCTTGTGCACGCTTATACTATCTGGTGGGTGATGGTTAAAATCAAAATCTTGAGAAAAAAGGGTATCACCATGCAATATCGTTAACGTATCATGAGATTTACCAGTAGAGTTCCAACTATACAGAATAGATTCACCCAGTGATATTTTACTTGGCACTCTTAAAATAGAAATGTCTAAATTTTCTAGCTCGCTCACGTCGGCATCGGGCACTACATAGTCTTTTGGTAACGATATGTATTTATTACTTTTAGACGATGCTATTAAATCAGCTTGCAACTCATAAAGTCTTTTGTTCGCTATAGGTAAAAAAGCGGGAGGTAATAGACCAACTTCACTAGCAAACTCTTGTGAAATGTAAGCGCCAGAGGTTAATAAGATCATTTAGTTTGTCCGTTTGCTATTTCCGTTTCTCTTTTGAGCAAATCCTCTATTTCTTCATAAGTCAGATTAGCAAATTCTGAGGGCCTGATAGCTCTGTCATCTATGTAAAATCCTTCGAAACCGCACCAGGGTTTACCAACGACAATACCATCGTAGGGTATTTGTTTTTCTTCTAGCCAATTAATAATTATAGGGAGCGTATTTGCGTTTATTTTTGAAATATCTCCCTCGTAGGTTCTCATATTCCGACTAGTAAATATTGTAATATTGAAACCTTTCTGCTTGTATTCTAACAGTTTAGTTTTAACACTTTCATTCACCTCTTTTTTTTCATAGGGCAAATCTGACTCAAGTGTTAGAGTGCTATCTAAATCAATAACTATATTTTTCATCTGTTGGCCTAATAGAACGTATTTAAACTGGTTTTGAAAGCTTCTACATTAATCTCGTATGGGACATTGCCGTTCTTACTAGTTTCATCACTTATAGTAATATCTTCAAACACACCAACTTGTTTTAAGTTTGGGCATAATGCCTGTGCTAGATCGACGAACCAATCGGCATGGCCAAAAGCATATTTGTGAGATATTACTATTAAGTATTCTAATTTGCGGGCAAAAAGAATATTCATTACATTCGCACCGATAGGTGTAATTATAACTTTTGCATCCTTTAAAACGGAGGCTTTTTCACCAATAGATAGACCTTCAAAATATTTATCGACAAATTCGTATTCGCGGAGCTCTTCAACAAATTTTGTTTGATTTAACATTATTCTGGCTGCTCCTGAATTACTAGGGTCTATTTTTCGACCAAGGTATATTAATTCGTCAGAAGAGGTGTCATCGCTAATATTTCTTGTCGCTTTGTCTATGAGTAAATTAAGAGCATTAATCGTTATTGTATGAAGGGGGTTCAGATTCCGAGTAAAAAGTCGCGGGTAAATAGCCAAGCTTTGTATTTCGACCGGATTTTGCTCGTCAACAGTTATGAACTCAAAATCAGGATAAAGTAATGTTAAAATCTCTCTAACAAAAGGCGCTTTTGAGATTAGTATTGGTATATCAATTGTGAAGTTAATATCAAACAGGTGAAGTCTGGGTAAAGTTTCTATTAAAAAGTGTTGATAGTTAGCATCGTAGCTATGGGTTAATACTAACGCTTGATCTAATTTTCTGCTGGCTTTTAAAGGACCGTTTAATAAACTCTCTGTCCAAGTTCGCTGTAGATTTTCATTAGGATAGATTTCAAAAACAGTCGTTTTTTCAATTAACTGATTTTCCTGTAATAAACCATGATGAGTAGAGACTACATTACTATAAGTGATGATAGATACTTCATCATAAGGAATTTTTCCAGGGGCCGTTAATCCTCGAATAGGCAGTATAGTATCTGGCTTTAAACTAGATGCTGTTCTTTTGTTTTTATATATTTCCATTTAATATGCTTCTTTTAATTCTGCCTGTAATTTGAACTAAGAATCGATCCAAAATACAAAAATAAAGGTGTCATTAATTTATTAATGGTTAGCAGATTTTAGTAATCTCATCAATACCATTGACAATTCAATTACAAAAGAGTCTATCGATAATTCAGCCTCTTTTTCTGAATGGTGCTCTGCCACCATAAGATTCAATCCATCAATACTGAGAAGCCTATTTATCAATGACTCTGCTTCATCAGTTGAATCGTAAAACAAAGGATAGTCTGCACCTAGGTAGCTCTCGAATCCCGGATGTCGATTGATAACCAGCTTTGTACCTGCTGAAATACACTCGCTTATGAGATTACTCCCTGCTGGCTGGATATAGTGATTGAACACAATTCCATGTGAAAGAATATCTTGATATTCATCGTTGCTTGCGTTGTACATATCTGCAACGTAATGCTCAATTTCTAAAAGACCATTTTCAGCGAGTTCACGATTAACTACGTCATTGATAAAATAATCTCGATCCAAATTCCCAGGTATCAATAGAACTTTTTTATCTTTTGGTAAGTCAAGTTTGGCAAATTCAGAAAAAGAACGTAAATGCCAACCAACATGATATACCTTTCCTTCTGCTGTTGTTCCCGATTCACTTGCGTCGGTGCGTTGAATCGGAATATTTGGGTGGAATAGTGTGACGATAGGTACAGACACATTCCGTTGATCCAACTCTCTTTTTAAATAGTCTGCGTTTTCTTGGCTTAAAACAATTAATCCTTTACACAACTTTAGACTTTCTAAAAACCTTGGTTCTTCTATAAGGCAATCCAAATTTTGTGCTTTGTGATCAAAAGATGAGCTCTTATGCGGAGTTGTATGAATAAACGCGATCCATGGTTTGTCAAACACGAATTGATGTTGTGGATCTAATGGGTTCCAAAAAAAAGTTCTTTCAACAAATAAGTCTAAATAAATACCTTCAGGGTTATGATTTAACTTTTCATGAACATTATCTCTAACCCAGTTCCAACCCAATAAATGATGATCACCATAAGTACCATCGTTTAGCGATAAATCGAAAGCGTTAGAAACCGCTAACTGCTTTAGATCATAAGATCCGTATTGCAATGCTAACTGAAGTAATTTTCTATAATTACTATCTTGGCGCATATGCGCTTGAGTATCAGAGAGGTAAAACAGCGCTGAATAATTATTTTGTTTAAACGTAAATCCTTGTCTCGATGCCTCCAACCAAAATACTAAATCAGTAAAAGCGCCGTATTTTTCTTCTTCAAAGTAACCGATAATATTATGTAATTCACGCCTCCACATAGCGGAAGCGTTTGGAACACAAAAAGAAGCAATTCTATTGCCATCTATAATTTGGAACATATTTTCATGGTTGTAGTAGCCCGCGTCTAAGTTGTGCCATGACACTTTGTTGTTCTTAAAATCATATTTCTGAATTACATCGAACCACTTCTCAAATTCCTTCCCGCCTTGCTTTTGCTTAATATAATCATCATAGCTATTAATGCTTCTATCACTAAAAGGAACCGTGATTGGACTTGACACATCACATAAGTTAGCCTTTAGATTGAAAAGGCAACTAGACATCCAATTTTTCCCTCTAATATCGTCGACATTCAAATTAGCTATAAACTTTGAGCGAATTTTTTTGATGACAATGTTCCAACATTCGTATAACCCAGGGTCTTTTAAAACAGGCAAGTAGTAAACTGTATCGTAATTTTTAGCAAGAGTTTGCAGGCCTAGCGACGTTTCTTTCGAGTGACTTCCTACAACATCCATTAAAATTATGGTTGGTGGTTGTTTGCAAGTCATAATATCTCTGACGTCGTCAGTGAATCTTTGTATATAATCACCAGCTCTGAAAATACTAGAAAATAGAGTTACCTCTGTTTTCACAGTACTGTTAATGCATTCAGGAATAAACTCTTCAAACAATGAAATCGGAACTATTGATTGGTATTCAACCCTAAACTGGTTTTTGCTCAAGGTTTCGTCCATTAATTTCCAATTTATTTGATTGTCATCATGCTCATGACTGGTATCTGCACTACCATTATCTATAAAAATCTCGTCCTGATCGCGCTTTAGTGAAATATGCTCATATTGGGCTGATGCTTTAATAGAGCGAATAAGAAAATCAATATCATCCATACCCATCCCAGCAAAATTCTCATTGTAGCCATTCACTTCTTCAAAAAGAGCTCTACTTTTACCAATCCTTCCACAGCTTCCGTCCCAAGAGAGTGGGATATTATGATATACATTGTCCTCAAACAAATTATAAGATTCCCAGTCCTTATGCTTCATTGGAGAAGCACCGGTAGTTTGATGTACAAGAGAATATTTATTATTTAGATTAGCATAGAAATTTTGTAGATCTTCTTCGTTGATATAGTTATCAGCGTCCAGTGAAATTATATATTCGCCCGTAGATAATCTAGCTGCTGCATTTTTTGCAGGGGCCATATGAAATTTAGTCCATGGCTTTTTGATCCTAAAATATTTCAATTTTCCACTTAAAATATCAAATGAAAAATGTTCATCAATAAACTTCGCTATTTGCGCCGAATCGCTGCCGCCAAAATCAACTACGACCAGTTCTGAAAGTTCACAATTTCTTAATGTAGCTAAGTTTGTTGGTAGAGTTTGTTTCAATTGCCAAAAACGATTAAATACAGAGGTAACAAAAGAATATTTAAAGCAATTGCTTGAAAAAATACTGGAAACAGGCGTATTTTTTAATTTATTGTCGGGTTTAAAGACACCCTTCTTTCTGCTTATCAACTTTTCTAAACTTTCGACAAGCTGTCCTCTACCTAGGTTATCGTCCCCAATATTTTGCTTACAATTTGCTAATATCCTTTTACATTCGTTGTAATTCTTTTCAGCTAACGCATTCCTCACGTCATTCATCTGTTCCCAGAATTGGGTAATATTTTTATCCATGACAAATCTTATTTATTATTCTTAATACAATTTAGGAAATTATTAAAATTATTTATGTTCAGCAGTGCGAACTGGATTTCATACTTCTATTTCATTTTAAATTAAATGGAGTAGTCCGACCTTACATATAGCTCATATATTTTATCAAATACAAAATTTAACACATTTTAATTAGCCTTTTATAGATTTTTAAAATGTAAAACAGTCAAATTTTTAAGTAGTTGGACTTTGCTTTACGAGCTGAAAAGAAACGCAGTATTAACTCGGCTAAAAATCTAATCGGTTAAAAAGTTAACTCAACTTAAAGTAATGATAAAACTTGTCTAGAATTTACAAATAATTCCAAAATATAAACCTGATTATACTGTATTTACGCATCTAGCGAGCTACTGAGTTTCACCGTTGGTAGAGGATTAAAAAAAGTTTGAACCCTTTAAAACCCATCAGGTTGTGCTAATTGATGTACAAGATGCTTCCTTGTTAGGAATTTCGACTGGTATTGTTTTAGAAGGTTTAATTCGCTACGCCCTAGAAAATGACGCCCAAGTAAAGCTCATAGGTGTTGAAGGACAAACAGGCGCTGAGTTAAAAAGGCTGGGCATCATTACACTTGTTGGAACCAACAACTGTTTTACTACGTTGAATAACGCGTTAGAACAAAGCTAGCGGGTGAGGTTTCCAGTTACACCGTGGATAACGAATATCTGCCGCTATTCCTTGTAAACTAAGGGTATTGCTTAATATCTTGGAAGGTGAGTAGACTAGTTTCAATTTTATTCATAGTCCTAAAATGATATCGTATAAATCCTTGCCGCTGAGGCACTTTGTTTTAGTTTTCATTGTATTCAGGGACGGTATAAATGATTCGAAAAGTCATAGTGGCTTTCATCTTAATCGCTTCTTTGTTGGCGTTTTTCTTTTTCACTGACGGACAAAATAACGCTTCAACTAAAGCCGCTATTTCCTCAAAAACTGATTCGGGATTAACAGAATCTGAATCTCAATTGCATTTCTCACGAAAAAAAGTCCTAGCAACGGATAGATTAAAAGCACTATACCGACAAAGACAAGCTTGCTACAGCGATCAAGAAAGCGCTAAAGACACTGCTCTAAAAATCCATGGAATGATTGTTTCAGCCTTAGAAAAAGAAATCAGAAATGGCGCGACTATTGGAGAACTTTATCAATATAAAAGTCAGTATTCGGTTTATTTTGAGTCCTTCAAAGATCTAATTATATTGGCGAAAATCAGGGTTGAAGAAGAGAAATACCAATTAACAGATAAGTTAGAAATTGTTGATCAATGGATGGGTATGGAAGTACTTCCAAAGTTTGCGCCTGAAAAGCGGGCTAAGACCATTGAAAGGCTCCTTGAATATAAAGATTCATCTGTCATATTTACTGTTAAACTCGCAGATAGTGTTGCACCTCAAGACATAAAAAATCTGATTAAGAATAACGGAAACTTTAATACTTACTTAAAAATGCGCAACCTGCATTTAGCAAGTAAAGATGAAGATTCTTTATACCTTATCCCTTATATCTCTCCTTCACTTCTATTCATTAAAGTAGCAGAGCAACTATCTTTTTCGGAATTCAAACAGGCCATAAGAAATCATCGCTTCACCGTCAATGAAATCGCTGTTGCGATGTTAAATAACCTGTCATTCGAGTACTTAGAAGCATTACTTCAACAAACTGACAATATCGGGGATTTCCCTATCACTGCAAACTTTGACCGGTTTATCTTTGAAAATTTAGCTGATATAGCTGCCTATAAACACCAAGTTAAATTGCTGCATTTACTCGAAGAGAAAGGGATTCAAGCTACTAATTTGCCAGGCTTAGTAACAGGTCTGGATCTGGCCACCCAAGGTATTTTTAGCAACCTAAAAAGTAATATTGACCAAGCCACTTTGGAAGATTACCTAGAGACCCTTGAATTCTTCAACCGCAGAGGTTATCCAATGCATGCTCGTGAAGATGCTCATCAAGATGAAATGATAACTTGGTATGGCTCTGAATATACTTCAATAAAGCCCTCGAGAGCTCTTCAGAATAATGTTTTGCAGCAAAAATTAAATTCCTTAATAAAGATTACCCCTGCAGACTATAGTAAGCAAAAACCTTCGGATGAGTCCGAAATATCGAAAGTAATTCAACAAGCGAATCAATTAAAATTTGCCCGAGAGCAATATGCGCTAACCTGTGAGGACATTGGGGAAGCAATTATCGAAGAGGAAGGTTACAAAACAAGCTTTGATTTTCGAACTTTTAGGGACTCACTTTCAATTAAGGCTACCGTTGACGAAATATTTGCTGAACTACAAGCGATAGACCCGACACTAGTTGATTTATGGATGCCGCCTCCCGACGTTATATTTTCAACATCCGACCGAGACAAAATCCCCTTGTTACAGTTATTAGATGATCAGGATGTTGATGCCCTCATTAATTACGTGTCACAAAATCCACTGTCGTCTTTAGAAACCGCTTATTTGTTTCAGTACGTATTTCAAAAGCCTGAGATATTCATGGTTGTCTGGCACGCTAGAATAGATCCAAAGCTACCTACCAACATGCATTTGCTTCGACGGTCGAACTATGAAAAATGGTTTGCTCTGGTTAACGAAGGATTTGATTTTTCGATATTTACTGTAGAGCAAAAACGAGGTAGAGATATCTTTACTATCGCTGCATTAGAGTCCCAAGAATTAGTAGAGCTTTTATTAGACAATGGATATCAGCCAGGTTTTAAGCATTATGGTGTAGATTCATTGGATGTGGTGCTTGATGATAGTTACGAAAAAGGTAACCTTAATCCCAATTATTTCGTTATTAAAGCACAAATACCCGAACTGGAATCTAGTCATATTTCGAGAATGGCTAGGTTAAAAATGTTCTTTCCTCAAGCGTATGCAAAATTACAACTTAGCGATGAAGAAATGGCCCGAGTTAATAGCTCTGATATCAATCGCTACCACAAGGATATTACTAAAAGACATTGATTTTGTATTAAGCACGAAATGACAGTAATGAGCCTTAGAGCATCCATTGGGTATTAACCCATATATCTTTTAGTCAATTTACATTATTCCTTTTTATCGGTAATTCCTTAACATCGACCTTGGGAAAATACACTTGTTTTCAAGGAAATGTAGTATGAAGTTAAGTGAAGTATTAATCGTAGTAATTTTAGGTGCAGCGGCCTATAAATCCCTTTATGCAGATAATAAACCTTCCACCTCAAAACCGGTAGCAAATGTTGATAACAGTTATTTAACGGCTTTACGCTCGCCTCAAACGACAACCCAATCTTTTGTTTGTGATGGTCGACAGTATTGCAGTGATATGCGTTCTTATGAAGAGGCGATGTTTTTTCTGAAGAACTGTCCTGATACTAAAATGGATGGCGACAATGACGGCATACCTTGTGAAAAGCAAATGCATGCCAATGATTGGTCACTGAATTAAACCGTTTGAATAGTGCATTCTTCGCTGATTATCCATAATAATGGCTTCGAACTCTGGCAGGCTGTTAATCAAGCCTAAACCATTTTGTAAGCCCATAACAAACACCGCAGTAGAAAGACCATCATTGTAAACAGATTCTGGCCCTATAATAGACACCGATTGAACCTCATAGGTGGAAGCACCAGTTTTTGGGGATAGAATATGATGATAACGTTTGCCGTCTTGCTCAAAGTATCGCTCGTAATCTCCAGAAGTAGACATAGCAGTATTTTCCAACGGAATAACCACTGCTTGTCTGTCTTTATTTCGTGGGTCTCGTATGCCAACAATCCAAGGTTTTCCTCGTCTGTCTCCGAGTAATCTAGTATCCCCACCAGCGGTTACCAAAGCATGCTCAATGCCGAGGTCTTTTAATTTTTGAATGGCGTTATCTACTGCATATCCCTTGGCGATACCGCCTAAATCAATTTTCACATTCTCATGGGCAAACATAACAGTGTGTTTTTGAGGATCTAATTTAATATGCTGATAATTAATTGCGTCGAGTAAGGGCTGGATTTGAGCGTCAGTGGGTTTTTGATTCGTTTTGTAATTATACAGGTAGCCAACACTGGCAAAGGTAATATCGAATGCACCTTGACTCAATTCTGAGATTTGAATCGACAACGCCAACAAGTCGAACATTTCTTGCGAAATCTCCACCGGCCCATTCACAGCTTCACGGTTTATTTTAGACAGTTCACTGGTCTCAATGTAGGGACTCATCAACTGATTTATCCGTTCCATTTCTTTCATCACTATAGTCAGTGCTTGCGCGCCCACTTTAGGATCTGAATGCCAAACTTCAGCATGAATATTGGTCCCCATAATGCCTTCACTACGCGTATGCCACTGGGCATTTGCCGCTAGGGAAAAAAGCAGCAGAGTTAGATACATTGAAAGGGATTTAATCATGCTGAGCACCTAATCAAATGAAAAGCAAACCAATACCCGTCAACGCTATCAAAAGGGCACCTGTGTAAACATACTTTGAAGGATACTTGGTGTATTCTGGATGTAAAATGCAATACACGGCGGAAAAGGGTAAACACAGAATAATCAAAATACCAAATAGTTTATCGCCTTTACCAAAAGCCGCCGCCACTGTAATTAAGCTTCCAAAAAAGAACAGGGCAATACCGATACACGCGAAAATGGTAACCGCGACCAGTACGTAGCC
Organism: Glaciecola sp. 1036; assembly: GCF_050306235.1. Classification (NCBI taxonomy): domain Bacteria; kingdom Pseudomonadati; phylum Pseudomonadota; class Gammaproteobacteria; order Alteromonadales; family Alteromonadaceae; genus Glaciecola; species Glaciecola sp. 1036. The sequence goes on from NZ_JBLWFH010000014.1 coordinate 86,349, forward strand.
GTTTGTGTCCAAGATATCCATAAAATCCTTTGTTGAGCAAATTGGTTTTTAAAATATGGTATCACTTAGAGGAGCAAAGGTAACTAATCTTGGCTACTAGCGGTTAGTTTTTCCCACTGCGCTTCTGTTAACACCTGTTTGTATTTAGTATCAAGTTGCCAGTCATCTTGTTCTGCTTTTTGCTCAATGAGGAAATCGAATAACAACGATTGTAAATCATCGTACTCTTGCAGCAAGCTGTCTTCTTGTTCAGGTTTGGCTACCAAGGATTGTAATTGTTCAGACTCGGTCAATTCCGCTTTAAGGGCGATTAGCTCTGAATAAATCTCTTCAATGTAGGGATCAATATCCACTATTCTGCTACCGGTCACTGTAATTGCTTCCAAGTCGTCGGCATTTTGCATTTCTTCGGCAACCATTTTTCGCTTTTCACTGCTTGCTCGCTGTTTAAGTAGCGCCATCTCTTTAGCGTCTCGTAAAGTGGCAACTTCCGGCTCAAACCTATCCGCTTGCTCTTCCTTTGATGCTGATGGCGGCGGCAGACTAGGGGATAGTTGCGATTCCAGAGGCTCGTTGGGTGTATGCATAAAAATAAACGCCACAAAAAGTGCTGATGCAGCAATGGATGTAGCAAATTGCCATTTTGTCCACAAAGGTTTAGCTTTGGACTTAGACGCTGCAGCCGTGTGTTGACGCGCCATCGCTAATACCTTGTCATCGACTTCAGATGAGGGTATTTGATGTTTTGTTTGTTGATACAGTTTGCTAACAAAGGCCGAGTCTTTTTCGTCTTGGTCATTCAAATTATCATCATTTTGATTACTCATATTGACTGACCTCCTTTATTTCCAGTATCTGATTTAAGTAAATCACCAAGTTTTTGCTCTAAACAATGTCGAAGTGATTGGTAAGCATAACGGAGTCGACTTTTTGTAGCTTCAAAGCCTGTATCTATGATCTCTGCGATTTCCTTGGCGCTAAGCCCTGACTCTTCTTTTAATAAAAAACAGTCTTTTTGTTGCATAGGCAATTTATCTAAACATTGCATCAACGCTTGAGATTGCAGCACTGTGTCATGGGCTTGTTCCGGCGATGATGCAGAAACACCTTCTACGGCTTCCTTATTTTCTGATTCCGAAATCACATTTTCGACCACCTTGATATGCCGAATATGATCAATTAAATGGTGACGCGCTATGGTATACAGCCAAGTGGTAAATTTTGCTTGCTGGTCAAAACTTGAGGCTCGGCTAATTACTTTGCTCCAAACCTCTTGGAATATATCTTCCACTAGGTTTTGATCGTGCAACTGACGTGCTACATAACGGAAAAGCCCGCCTTTATGTCGCTCATAGAGCAACTGAAAGGCGGCATATTCTCCGTTTACAAACTGAGTTAATAAGTTCTCGTCAGTTTCCTGTACTGTCTGATTGTTTAGCGTCACTTAATGCCTGTGCGTTTCGTACTAACTGAATAAATTCACTTCGATAACCAAATTCATCTTTGCCCTTGGTAGCATTGGCAGTTTCAGTTATCCATTGAAAACTGGTGTCAGGGACAAATTTACTCTTTTTCATCTGCTGTGCAAAGCCTGCAACCGCAACTGCAAACTTATAATCATCAGATTGAGCATCGAAGTTGGTTATTTGTTCGCGTTTTACTGCTTGTTGAATAAGCTCGCTGGTATCACTATCAGGTTGCTTAAAACGTAATTTTACAAACGCCAATTCGTCTGACACTTCCTTATCTTGCTGATTGTTTGTTTGATATCTTAGCTCGTCGTTAAACTTATCTTTGCTTTCAATCAAGGTTAATTCATACAGTGCGGTTACCGTATGGCCAGCACCAATATCACCGGCGTCTACTTTATCATTATTGAAGTCTTCTTTCGCTAATACGCGGTTTTCATAACCAATCAAACGATACTCAGCGACTTGATTTGGATTAAACTCCACTTGAATTTTGACGTCTTTGGCGATGATTTGCATGGTGGATTGAAGTTCATCAACCAATACTTTTCTGGCTTCGTTAATGGTGTCTATATAGGCATAGTTACCATTGCCAGCATCCGCCAGTTGTTCCATTAAATAATCATTGTAGTTACCCTGACCAAAGCCTAATGTGGTTAATGCGATACCTTTATCACGCTCTTGCTCGATGAGTTCTATAAGAGCGTCTTGGTCTGTCATGCCGACGTTAAAATCCCCATCGGTGGCTAAGATCACGCGGTTTATACCGTCTTTAATAAAGGCTTGTTCCGCCATTTTATAAGCTAATTGGATGCCTGCGCCGCCGTTTGTTGACCCGCCCGCTTGCAATTGATCCAGCGCTTGAGTTATTTGCGCTTTCTCGTTACCCGGAGTAGGTTCAAGTACCACACCTGAAGCACCCGCATATACCACAATAGATACGCTATCTTTAGCGCTCATTTGATTTGTTAACATAGTCAAAGAACGCTTCAGTAATGGGAGTTTATTCTCTTGGTTCATCGAACCAGACACATCTAAAAGAAATACCAGATTTCGACCAACATCATCTGCTATTTCAGGGGTAAAGCCTTTTAGCCCAATGCGCATTAGGTGACGTTGGTCATTCCAAGGCGAAACCGACACTGCGGTATTCACACTAAATGGTTGATCAATGTCTGTTGGCTGAGGATACTGATAATCAAAATAATTAATGAATTCTTCCACTCTCACCGCATCTGCTGGAGGTAAATAGCCCTGAGTCAACATGCGACGGGTATTGGTATAGCTACCAGTATCCACATCTATGGAAAAAGTAGAAACGGGGTCTGAACCAACTGTTTTTACAGGGTTTTCTTCAATATCTTGGTAGTTTTCATTGTTTGTATCTGGGCCTTGATAATCTAGTTCTTGCGGTCCTGGTGCCATTAACGAGTGAAAAGCAAAATTATCTGCCTTTTCTTGCACGATCCTCGATCCAGAGACTTGTATCATTTCTTGTTGCGCTCGTGCTTGATCTGCTTGCGCTTGTGCCGCTCGTTCTCGCTCAGCAATAACTTCACTTTCACCAGGTGAGTGTGAACAAGCGAAAGTAGCGAATACTGCAATGGCTAATAGACTGTGTTTAAAGCTAGTAGAAGGTCTTAACATGATAATTTCCTTTGGTCTTTCATGATTGTCTATTCCCTATTGACGGACCTGAGTGTGAAAAGGGTTATTTATTTTCTAATTTTTTTATTTTCTACTTAATCGACTATTAAATTATGAATAGATTCATTTGAATAACGCTAAAACATCACCAAAGGTGACCTTAACTTTTTCAAATAACTAGCCCGTTAATGTCAGTTTATTTTACGCCCACCAAGAACAACATCTTAAACCATTGAATTAAATGAGCTTTATTTTCGGCACATTGATTGCTAAGAGCATCTTGAATAGTTGAAGTACCAGTTCAGGATTTTTTATGTTTAAGACTTTATTACCCTTATTTTTTTTATGTTTTTCAGGATTTGTGTCTGCTAATTTGGTAACTATTAATTACACTGGAATCATATATAACGAACACAACCCCAATGGCAATGATAGTTATGATTTTGGATATGCTGTTGGTGACAGTATTACGGGATCATTTGTCATCAATTTAGCCAATTTACCCACAGATTCAAACAGCAGCTCAGTAGCAGCCACCTATAATGATAATCCTAATTATGATTCAGAGTTTGTTACCTCGTCAGTAAGTGTAAATTTCGAAAGTGACACTACTGATAGTTCTTATCGCAATTACGATTCAGTCCAAATACAAGACAGTTCCACTCTCAATCGTTTACTGGTAAGAGATTACGATTATGTGAGTAACTCCGACCGACGTGAATTAAACTATTCTTTAATCAATATTTATGATCCTTCCGATTTAAACATTTTTAATGGCGGAAACTTAGATATTTCGTTTTCCCTTAATCAAAGTCAGTTGGCAAATATAGAATATAACTACGGCATTGTTTTTGTTGATAGATACGACCTAGATGATGTAGCAAATACTAGAGAGCGAAATTATATTCAGTTTAATATGACCAGCCTTTCTTATCAGTACAGTGCAAGCAACGCGGTCCCTACGCCGGGAATATTTGTTCTGTCAGGTCTAGGTTTTCTTGTGGTATTTGCTCGTCGTTTGAGAAACGCCTAAATCTCGAAAAGATTACTTTAAGAAGGTCGCTCTGGCGACCTTTACTTACGTACTGCTACGCCTGCTCTTACACCAGTTAATTCGCTGTTTTGCAAAACAGCTTTGCCATTTACAAGCATATGTTCAATACCTACAGAATATTGATGAGGCTGAGCAAAGGTAGATTTATCTTGGATGGTATTAGCATCCCACACAATAATATCTGCCTTGTAACCTTCTTTTAGTAAACCTCTGTCAGATAGTCCCATCCGTTGTGCTGGCATGGATGTCATTTTCTTAATCGCTTCTGGTAATGACAGAACTGACTTATCTCTCACATAGTGCGCCAGTACTCGTGGATATGTGCCATAGTTTCGAGGATGAGGACTGCCCTTCATCCATTCGATACCAGTGCCGTCAGACGCGATAGATGAATTTGGATGGCGCATAATTCTTTCTACATCATCATCTTTCATGGTGTGGTAAATTCCTCTTCCACCACCGGCAAGTTGAATTTCAACTGCCAAATTTGCGGCTTCAATGGGAGTTACTTCGCGATCGAGGGAAGTTAGTACCTGTGCGAAAGTTTTTCCTTCCCATTCAGGGTTTTTCACGTATCGACTTATTTGAATTCGATTAAGGTCATCGCCCGCTCTTTGGTTATAGATAATATCGGCACTTTCTTGAATGATTTTTTGTTTTAATTCGGGATCATTTATCCGTTGTTCAAACGCCTTATCACCGCCCGCGAGAGACCACGAAGGTAATAACACGCCTAAATTGGTATTCGACGCAGTGTATGGATATAAATCTAGGGTAACATCTAACCCTTCGGCGTTGTAACTATCAACCAACGCCAAGGTTTTTTTGCTCAACCCCCACGCGGAAGGACCAGAGGTTTTATGGTGAGAAATATGCACCGGTATTCCGGTTTTCTTTGCCACATTAACAGTTTCTTCAACCGCTTCTATAACGTGCTCACCTTCGCTGCGCATATGAGTAGCGTAAAAGCCACCTTGAGCTTGGGCAACTGATGCTAAAGCTTCAAGTTCTGAAGGTGGCGCATAAGTTCCAGGAATGTACAAAAGCCCTGACGATAAACCAAAAGCACCTTGTTCAATCCCATTTGAAACCAACGTCTGCATAGCTGCAATTTCAGTATCAGTGGCGTGCCTGTTTTCTCTTTGCATTATTTTGCGACGAACACTGTTGTGGCCAATTAACAGGGCAACATTAATCGCACTGCCTTGTTCCGACAGTCTTTCAAAGTAGTTCCCGATATTGACCGGGCTACCGCCGCAATTCCCGCCCAATATAGTGGTGACTCCCTGTTTTACGATAAAAGGTACGTCAGGGGTTCTTAAAATCCCCCATTCTGCGTGGGAATGCAGATCGATAAACCCAGGTGAAACCATCTTTCCTGTGGCATCAATTTCCTTTGTGTTTTGGCTGTTGCGTAGTTTTCCATAGGGAGCTATCGCCACTATTGTATCGCCAATTATGCCAATATCGGCCGAATAAGTATCCTCGCCTGATCCGTCATTGACCAAACCATTACGAATGATAATGTCGTACTCAAGTGTAGGTTCATTGCTTGCACAAGCAATGAGGCTCAGAAGGGTTGTAAGGATTATGAATAGTTTCATATTGCCTACCATAGCGGTAAAAGTGAATTAAAACAAATAAGTTTAGGTGAAAATTAAAGCTAGGAAGTGGGGAAGTCAATTTACTCTGAATCCAGTTAATAATTAACCCCGACTCCATTATTTCTAAAGAATGAACTACGGCTCCATTATTTTTTTTTGAAAAAAATTAAAAAAAATACTTGAAAAGGTTTTTTTCGATCCTACATATAAGTTGTAGGCGCCAGAAGGGTCTACAAAACCGCCGCCGGAAAGCCGGGGCATCAAAACTTAAATTTTTAACATATTGCTTAATAGGAAGGATATGAGAATGCGTACTATAGATCTATCTCCACTTTACCGTTCATTTATTGGTTCTGACCACTTGGCTGCTATGATTGATGCAGCAAACAGACAAGAAAAACAAACCTCTTATCCGCCGTATAACATTGAGTTATTGGGCGAAGATAAATATAGAATTACTATGGCCATTGCAGGCTTTTCTCAAGAAGATGTACTCATTGAAGTGCAAGAAAACACCTTGAAAGTGCAAGGCAATAAAGAAACGTCTGAACAAGACGAAAAAACTGTAAACGAGCGCAAGTTCTTACACAAAGGTATCTCTGAGCGTAATTTCGAACGTAAGTTCCAACTCGGTGATAACGTGAAAGTACTATCCGCTGACTTACAAAATGGATTATTGCACATCGATTTAGAACGTGTGGTGCCTGAAGCCCAAAAACCACGTCGAATTGAAATAGGCAGTAACCTTATCGAAAACCAATAATTGGTTCGACTTCTCCCTAAACTAAAGCGCTCTTTTGAGCGCTTTTTTTTATGCCCGCTAGTTTTTGTCTGTTTTCAAATAGTTGAGTTATTTATTGTAGGCGCTTATTCTAAATAAAAACTCGACCTTTCACGACAGATCCCAAGGACAATATGAGAATCATTAAACCTGCTTTCGCTAGTGCAATACTGCTGCTTTTTTTAGCCGGCTGTAGCGACCCCAAACCAACTCCTAGTTCAGATAACGCATCCACATCAACAGCACAACCAGAGCTTAAATTCAGTTATGAAAAATACCAGTTGGACAATGGGCTAACAGTTATTCTGCACCAAGATAAGTCTGATCCAATAGTCGCATTGTCGACTGTGGTGCACGTTGGCTCTAATCGTGAACAACCTGGACGTACTGGATTTGCTCACTTTTTTGAGCATATGGCATTTAATGATTCAGAAAATGTACCCATGGGTGCTAACAGAAAAATGATTCCCGAGCTTGGCGGAGAGCGCAATGGTGGCACTTGGAGTGACGGTACTATTTATTATGAAGTAGTGCCCAAAGATGCTTTTGATAAGTTGTTATGGATAGATTCTGATCGCCTAGGTTTTATGATCAATACTGTGACTCAGCCAACACTAGAGCGCGAAAAACAAGTGGTCAAAAATGAAAAACGCCAACGAGTGGATAACCGCCCATATGGCCACACAGATCACGTAATCCGTAAGGCTCTCTATCCTAAAGGTCACCCGTATAGCTGGACAGTGATAGGCGATTTGGAAGATTTACAAGCCGCCACCTTAGAAGACGTTAAACGCTTTTATAATGAATTTTATACCCCGTCCAACGTAACTTTAGTGATTGCTGGCGATATCGATATTGAAGAAACAAAACAGAAAGTGGAATACTGGTTTGGTGAAATTGCAAAAGGAGAAAAGGTTGATCCTTTATCTCCCATGCCAGTGACCTTAGAAAAAGACATTCTGTTATTTCATGAAGATAATTTTGCGCGTTTACCCGAAATTCGCATGACCTACCCAACAGTAGAACAATATCATCCAGATGCCTATGCCCTAGACATGCTCGCTCGTGTTTTAGCTGGCACCAAGGATACGCCTTTATACGAATTAATCGTGACAGAAAAACAGTTAGCCCCAAATGTCGCTGCCTATCATTCTAGTCAAGAAATCGCGGGGACATTTACTGTAAGAGTTAGGGCAAATGCTGACCAAGATTTGGATGAAGTGCAACAAGTAATCCAGCAAGCTTTCAATAAATTTGTTGCCGATGGAGTAAGTGAAGACAAACTAACCAGAATTAGAGCTCAGACTGAGACGTCTTTTTATCAGCAGTTTGAAAGCATCTTAAATAAGTCGCTTCAACTCGGGATTTACAATGAATATGCTGGCTCACCTGATTTTTATAAAACTGAAATAGAACGTATTAATGCTGTTACCACTGAAGATATAATGCGCGTATTTAATCAGTATATAAAAGACCAGCCAGCGGTTATTACTAGCTTCGTGCCAAAGCAAAAATTAGAGCTTGCTGTTGCAAATTCAACGCTAGCAAATGTGGTCGAAGAACAAATAGTGCAAGGAGCCGAAACTACCTTTGAAGAAAAAGCCTTGGACAACTTTACTATCACACCGACTAAAAATGATCGCAGCGAACCACCACTAGGAGAGCTTCCTGCGCTTAAAGTGCCCGAAGTCTGGCAACAAACGACAGAGTTAGGCATTCAGGTATTTGGAATTGAGCAAAACGAATTACCTCTGGTGAATTTTAGTCTTATTATTCCAGGCGGGCAGTTATTAGATCCTGCATCTAAGGAAGGGGTTTCCTCTTTAATGGCGGACATGTTGATGGAAGGAACCACTGAAAAATCAGCAGCCGAATTTGAGCAAGCCCTCGGCCTGTTAGGTGCTAGCTTGTCAGTATCAGCAAACCGTTATGAAATTGATATCAGTGGCCGCGTGTTAGCGAAAAACTATCAAGCGACAATGGCCTTAGTTGGTGAGATGTTGCTTTCACCTTCTTTTGATCAAGCAGCTTTTGACCGCTTAAAACAAGCCCAATTAACCAATATCAAGCAGCAACAAAGCAATCCTAGTCGAGTGGCTTATAACGCTTTTGCAAGTAAACTATACGGGGATAATCATCCTTTGGGCATACCCTCAGGAGGCACCGAAACAAGTGTCGAAAATATTACCCTAGCAGATGTGAAATCCTATTATCAGCAATATGTTAAGCCCCAAGGCGCGAGTTATCATATCGTTGGCAATATTAGCCAAACTAAGGTAGTTAGCACCCTAGAAAGCTTGTCTGAATGGACAGGTGAAGTTGCCGCGTTACCCACAATTGCGCCTGCGAAAACAGATACTTCTAGCCGCGTCTATTTTATTGATATCCCAAATGCTAAGCAGTCGGTCATTTATATAGGCAAACTATTACCAGACCAACAGCATCCTGATTCATATGCGATTGAATATGCAAACACTGCGTTAGGCGGTGGAATTTCAGGTAGACTCGCGCAAACCTTACGTATAGAAAAAGGCTACACTTACGGCGCTTACAGTTTCGTCCAAGATGGTCCATATTTGTCAAGCTTTATAGCCAGTTCACAGGTGCGTTCTAATGTGACCAAAGAATCTTTGCAAGAATTTAAACGCCTAGTGGGTCAGTATAAACAGACTTTTGGTGAAAGCGACTTGGCGACCATGCAGAACATGGTGATAAAGGGTAACTCCCGCGATTTTGAAACATTAAATGACAAGCTGAGAATTCTTGAAGAAATGAGCAAAAAAGGGTTAACCGCGGACTACATAGTTAACAATCAAGATTATGTGTTTAATGCGGACTTACCTGAAGTGCATCGCGTAATAGACACCTATTTGCAAGAGCCGCAGATGATTTATGTGATTGCCGGTGATGCAGCTACTCAATTCTCTGGCGTTGAATCCTTTGCCCAAAGCGTAGATTCTAAAGTGATTGAACTTGATATCAATGGCGATCCAGTGACCTTGGAATAAACCTTGTATAAAAAGAGCGGTAACTAAAAGGGCGGTAAAATGGCTGGATTGAAGTTAGTCATGCTTTCGGCACTGGCAATGGTTGCATTTGCAGCTAATTCATTGTTGTGTCGTATGGCTCTGGTCGAAACCCAAATAGATCCAGCCTCATTTACCCTTTGGCGAATCCTCAGCGGCGCTATTATCTTGAGCTTGATAGTCATGGCTCGCAAACGCAACCCTTTTAAAGCGGGTAGTCTGAAATCCGGATTAGCACTCATGGTGTATGCTGGCGGCTTTTCATTTGCCTACATCAGCATGACTACTGGGGCTGGTGCTTTATTGCTGTTTGGCGCCGTGCAAATCACCATGATAGGTTGGGGGTTGTACAAAGGGGAAAGAATGTCCAAGCTTCAATGGTTGGGATTTGTTTTGGCCATAGTTGGATTGGTGTTGCTATTACTTCCTAGTGCTTCTGTGCCTGAAATCTCAAGTGCAGCGCTTATGGTTTCAGCAGGTATAGCTTGGGGCATTTATTCTCTATTGGGAAAGGGGACTGCGATGCCCATTGAAGCAACGGCTGGTAATTTCATTCGAGCCTTACCTTTCGCAATTTTACTGTTTATTCTATTTCTGCCCCATCAAGAGACAGACTATACCGGTATAGCCTACGCCATTGCTTCAGGTGCTATAGCTTCCGGATTGGGTTATGCACTTTGGTACAGCATTTTGCCTTACATTGCCGCGATCAAAGCTGCCACCTTGCAGCTTTCAGTACCTGTCATTGCCGTATTTGCTGGCTGGATGTTTTTGCAAGAAGCATTCACTACTCGCATTGTGATCAGTTCAGCCTTGGTGTTAGGTGGCGTTGGCTTAGTAATTTGGGTAAAAAGCACCGCACATCAACCTTGATTCAAGTGCATTTGTAGCTACTTTATCCAGCCATTTTTTTCCGCGGTTACACTTAAAAAGAATAATCCTACAGCTATCAGAAATACCAGTCCCTGAATAATCAACACTCCTGCGCCTACTAAGGTTGCTGCATCCATGAAAAAGAACAACGCAATATCTTGAAGAACTAAGCCGACAATTGAGAGGATAAAGCTGATTTTCGCCCAAGACTGCTTCAACAATAATCCTAAGCAGCCAATGACACCAAAACCGACCGCAGCTACAGAAGCAAAAGGGGCCCAGATGGGGCGCATTGCATACATTTGTTGCTGAGCTTCAGGAAAAAGCTTAATGTCTTCTGCGGTTAACGTGAAATCAAGACCAACGGCAGCGGCACCGATGAGATTCCACAACAGCGCCACTGCAGAGAATATATAAAACCAAATAGGGGGCTTGTTCATGTTCAGTCCTTTGTTAGTTTTTTATTGCAGTCTATACAATTTTTGAAAAAGAATCGAAACAAAAAACGACGATTAATATTCGAGGGAGGGAATGTACTATTCTTAATTCTTCCCGTCAGCCTCGAGACATCGCGGATCTCTTTCAAGAATCCGCGTTGCGAAAGCTTTGCACGACGAACTTCCGACTAAAATTTCGACATAACTAACTCTGTATAAATACGTTTTTGATATAAGCTCGCTATAGAACAAAAAACAAGCCAAATCGGCATCATATGCATTCTTTAAATTTCGAGCAAAATCAGTAGTTAACAAAGAAATCCATATGTAGCGAGAAAACCCTCTAAATAGAGTCTCGCGAAATCCAGTGCAAACAGACCTAAACTAAAGTTGACCCTACAAAATTAAATGTTGTATAACAGTCATTTAGAATAAAAGGATATTAGCGATGAATCTACTGCACTTTCGTACATATGCGAGATACTCGCTAATAAGATGTTATGTCCTTAGCAAATTAAATCAACATCGGAGGTTGTAGTACTGTGCTAGTTTTTCTTCATATTTTTGCAGGCAGCATAGCTTTGCTCGCTGGAACCATAAGTTTCTTGGCCAAAAAGGGGGCAAATACGCACAGAAAAGCTGGCAAAGTTTTTGTTATCTCAATGGTGCTTATGACTCTATCTGGTGCTTTGTTGGCATTCATTAATGATGAAATGCTAAACATGGTTGCAGGTCTAGTAACATTCTATTTAGTTTGCACAGCTTTCGTTGCTGCCCGCATAACGACTTTCAAGCCTAACCTGACTAATCTTTCATTAGCATTTTTTGGCCTCTTGGTTGGTGTATATGCCGTTCTAACGGGATTTCATGCATTAAGCCAAGGTATTGCGAAGATTGATGGTAATCCAACTCAGGTCATTATAGTTTTTGGCACCATTTCATTATTGGCTGCTCTTGCGGATACATACCTTCTCAAAAAACAAAAACTAAATAACAAAGCAAGGCTAGTGCGTCACAGTTGGCGCATTGGCGTTGCTATGTTTATCGCAGCAGCTTCCTTTTTCCTTGGTCAATCTCAGGTATTCCCAGGAGCAATCAGGAATTCTTTTCTCCTTGTAACTCCTGTTTTGCTTGTTTTATTATCAACGATTTATTGGGTTGTACGTGTTCGTGTGTGGGGTTTAAAAAGACGGACATAACAAAGCCATTATGGCAGGGACGCAAAACGCTTGGCTTGCGCTCCTTCGTCGCCAATTTTAGCCAAGCATTTCTGCGCCCCATATGGCGGCGTTAGCTGAACGGGTTAAAACATGAGATCTTTTTTCCTTTTTGTTTCAATCTTAATCACGTTTCAATGTGGCGCACAAAGTTGGTATAAATTAGATAATCCAAAAGTTGATTTAGAGATAAGTGAGTTAGAGCTTGAAATTGCAATATGGACTGAAATTAACAGAATGATGGTAGGAGTCGTTCCAGATCGATCTGTCTTCACTTATCACTATCAAATAAAAGATGAAAATACAGTTGTAATTTGGGGGTATTGCGAAGTTGATGAATCATTTGAATCTATGGACAAGTCAAAACAAAGACTGGTTGTATTAGATGGCGGTACTTGTTATTTCACAGCTCAATATACTGTGGATTTGGGAAGCGTAAAGGTAGTGTTTAATGGAGTCGCATAGCATGGCAGCTAACAAGAAAATCAAGCCGTTGAACAAGTTCAACTGTGACACGACTTCGTCGCACACCATATTCAGTTGTTATGTTTTTTAAGGGGCCGTCAAAAGTAGACAGTTCATTTAATAATTTAGGGATGAGATGAAGTTCAAGAACCGTAATTTGAGGGAAATAGGTGAAATGATTGTGGGTGATATGGATTATTTCCCTTACCGGTCTAGTAGCTACATTACTCAGTTCTTTGAGGACTGTGATCTTGATTTTGTCCATGATGGCTCTACTCGCAGAGTATGGGCTGCAGAACGAATGGCAGAATTACTAGATGAACCTCAGTCTATGGCTAATACTCTCCCAGATCGTTTTGTACATGTCCTTCAAGTCCTAATGCATAAATCTGATGCAGAAGATAACGATCAAGATCGGACACTTGCCCTTGAATTACTAAATAAGCCATTGTCACGCGAAGGGTTCGAAGCATTCTATGGGGAGGATGATCTCCTTTATATTCGTCATATAGGAACAAAAACAGTTTCAACAATCACCAATCCTCATAGGCCATTTACACCTAACGAAGTTAAAAAGAGAGAGCAATTAACAGAATATCTTGATAAATGCTCTGAAGATGAGTTGATTGAAGAGGTTTTGTTACCTTTATTTCGCCAGTTAGGGTATCACCGAATTACAGCTGCAGGTCATAAAGACAAAGCGCTGGAATACGGGAAAGATATTTGGATGAGATTTGTTTTGCCCACTCAGCATGTTCTCTATTTCGGAATACAAGCGAAAAAGGGAAAACTAGATTCTGCCGGTGTAACGAAATCATCAAATGCAAATATTGCTGAAATATACAATCAGGTACTGATGATGTTGGGCCATGAAATATTTGATCCTGAAACTAGTAAAAGGGTTTTAGTCGATCATGCATTTATCGTTGCAGGGGGAGAAATTACGAAGCAAGCTAGGAATTGGCTTGGGGGAAAACTAGATGCTTCTAAGAGAAGCCAAATACTCTTCATGGATAGGGAAGATATTTTAAACTTATACACAGTATCTAATCTCCCTCTCCCAGAAGGGGCAGTTCCCAAACCAAAAGATATATTTGATGATGATATTCCATTTTAAAATGTGGAGTTCTAAATACAAAAACATAATCGGGTAGCCAGGGGTCTCTAACCCTCAGCCCCCACAACACCCTGCATGCGGCTCCGCACAGGGCGTTTCACTTAGGATAGTGAAGTGC
>NZ_JBLWFH010000015.1:0-95771 GCF_050306235.1 Glaciecola sp. 1036
GTTGTGACACTCTTAACGAGTGCCCACACAGATTGTCTTGTTTCTAATTTTTAAAGAACAAAGTGCAAATGTTGTTTGCACTGCTTAAGCGGTCTTTTTCAAGTCCCTCTCAAGCGGGATGCGTATACTACGCGAATCCAATTTCCTGTCAACCTTTTTTGAAGATATTTTTTAATAATTTTCTAATCATTAAAATCTTCGTAAATCCTCAAATTCAAGAATCCTATACTTTTGAATAATGGGGTTCTTGACAGCGAGCGCGCATTTTAGAGATTTATACGCAAAGGTCAATACTAATACTCGTAAAAAGTTGTGTTTTTTTGAACTCAAATGTAGATTAGTAGTCTCAAAAATGTTTATCAGGCCGATAAAGAAATTAAATTCATTCATGATAGGTGATCATAATGAGATGTTTAACAATTTGTAGTACGGCGCTATTACTCGCAATTAGTAGTTTTTCGTCCTTGGCGGACACCGAAACAGAGAAAGAGCAAGCGAAAGAACTTAGCCCATACTCAGTTAGTTTTTTTAAACGCCAAGTTGCTTCAACCAATTCAGTTGAGCATGCTATTCGTAGTTTATTAGCACGCTATCCTGAAAAAACGACTCAATTTGCAGAAGTAGCGTTTGCAACTTATCCAGAAAAATATAAAGAAATAATTTCTGCCAGTGTTATTGCGCAGCCAATGTATGTTGATGAAATTATTAAAGTAGCTAATGAATACAAAGTTAGCGATCCAGCAGACATTGTTTCTATAGCGATCAGTGCGGAACCAAGTTATGCGGAAGTAGCAACCAAGGCGGCATGTAAATATTCCCCTGATCATTTTGAAGAAATCGTTAAGACAGCAGTCCAAAGTGAACCAGATTCTGCTGATCAAATTGCACAAAAGCTAGTAACTGCTTATCCAAATAGAACTATGGAAATTTTAGTTACAACTATTAAAGAAGTGCCCTATGTAGGTAACTATATTTTAGATGCCTTGTTAGCGGTTGTTCAAGAAGATGAAGAAAAGAGTCAAGAATTGATAATCACTTCAATGGAACAATTGGCCGATTATCCAAAAGCAGTAGAAAGGTTAGTACAATTAGCACACCAACACCAAGTTGATGCTCAATTAGTGAAAGAAAGCGCAATAAAAGGTGGCTTGTCTGAAACTGAAATTGTTGCCTTAATTGATCAACATTACCAAGATTAAAATTTTAGATATAAAAAAACCCGGTACAAACCGGGTTTTTTAATGTCTAGTTAAATTACTCTTCGCTAGCTTCTTCAGTTGCTTCTTCTTCAACTTCAACAACTGGACGGTCAACTAATTCAACGTAAGCCATTGGAGCATTGTCACCTGCACGGAAACCACACTTCAAAATACGGCTGTAACCACCAGGACGCCCTTCATAACGAGGTCCAAGTTCATTGAATAATTTACCTACCACTTCTTTATCACCAGTTCTTGCCATAGCTAGACGACGATTTGCAACGCTATCTTGCTTAGCTAATGTGATAAGAGGCTCTATCACACGACGTAATTCTTTAGCTTTAGGCAATGTAGTCTTAATAACTTCATGCTTAACTAATGAACCAGCCATGTTTTTAAACATAGCTTGTCTGTGACTGCTATTGCGATTTAACTGTCTACCACTCTTACGATGGCGCATAGCTCTATCCTTCTCTAAAAATCAGTTTACCAATAACCTGATTAGTCTTTTTCAGCGATGCTTTCTGGCGGCCAATTCTCTAGGCGCATACCTAAAGATAATCCGCGAGAAGCAAGTACGTCTTTGATTTCTGTAAGTGACTTCTTACCAAGGTTTGGTGTTTTAAGAAGTTCAACTTCAGTACGCTGTACCAGGTCACCAATGTATTGGATAGCTTCAGCTTTCAAACAGTTTGCAGAACGGACCGTCAATTCTAAATCGTCAACGGGACGAAGTAGGATTGGGTCAAATTCTGGTTTCTCTTCTTTCTGTTCTGGAACAGAAATATCACGCAATTCTACGAATGCGCCTAACTGATCTACGAAGATTGTAGCAGCACGACGAATGGCTTCTTCTGGATCTAAAGTTCCATTAGTTTCCATATCGATAATTAGCTTATCAAGGTCTGTACGTTGTTCAACACGTGCAGATTCTACATTATAAGCAATGCGCTCTACTGGGCTGTATGAAGCATCAACTAATAAACGACCAATTGGACGATCATCATCTTCAGAGGAACGACGAGATGAAGCCGGTACGTAACCACGACCCATTTCTACCTTTATGCGCATGCTGATTTCAGCATCACCAGTAAGGTTGCAAATGACATGCTCAGGATTAACGATCTCAACGTCTCCATCGTGCTGAATGTCACCAGCTACTACAGGACCAGCACCAGATTTAACTAAACTAAGCGTTGCTTCAGTTTTGCCTTCTAATTTAACTGCTAGGCCTTTAAGGTTTAACAAGATTTCTAGAACATCTTCTTGTACACCTTCTTTCGCTGTGTATTCATGTAATACACCGTCAATTTCTACTTCCGTAACTGCACAACCAGGCATAGAAGAAAGTAAAATACGACGTAATGCATTGCCAAGAGTGTGGCCAAAACCACGCTCTAATGGCTCAAGTGTTACTTTTGCACGAGTAGATGAAACGTTTTCGATTTCAACTAATCTTGGCTTTAGGAATTCGGTCACTGAACCCACGATGTTTCCTCTTTAGTTATGCTTTACTTAGAGTAAAGTTCGACAATCAATTGTTCGTTTATGTCCGCAGACAAATCCGTTCTTTCTGGCATGCGTTTGAAAACGCCTTCCAGTTTAGTGTTGTCAACTTCCAACCATGTAGGCTTTTCACGCTGATCAGCAAGCTCAAGAGCTGCACCAATACGTGATTGCTTTTTCGCTTTTTCACGAACAGCAACTACATCTTCTGCTTTCACAGAAAAAGAAGGAATATTAACAACCTTTCCATTTACCAGGATCGCCTTATGGCTAACAAGCTGACGTGCTTCTGCACGTGTGCTTGCGAAACCCATACGGTACACAACATTGTCTAGACGCTGCTCAAGAAGTTGCAACAGATTTTCACCTGTGTTGCCTTTAAGGCGCGCTGCTTCTTTGTAGTAGTTTCTAAATTGTTTTTCTAATACGCCATACATACGACGTACTTTTTGCTTTTCACGCAACTGAACACCGTAATCAGACAAGCGACCGCGACGGGCACCGTGCTGACCAGGAGCAGTGTCAATTTTACACTTGCTGTCAATTGCTCTTACGCCGCTCTTAAGGAACAAGTCGGTTCCTTCACGACGACTTAGTTTGAGTTTTGGACCCAAATATCTAGCCATGATCTTTCTCCAACTGTTCGTCTAAACGCGACGTTTCTTAGGCGGACGACATCCATTATGAGGAATTGGCGTCACGTCTGTGATATTAGTGATCTTGTAACCAGTAGCATTTAATGCACGGATTGCAGATTCACGACCTGGACCTGGACCTTTCACGAATACTTCGATGTTTTTCAATCCGTATTCTTGTGCAGCCACGCCTGCTCTTTCAGCAGCAACCTGTGCAGCGAAAGGAGTAGATTTACGTGAACCACGGAAACCAGAACCACCTGAGGTTGCCCAAGCTAGAGCGTTACCCTGACGGTCAGTGATAGTCACTATAGTGTTGTTAAAAGACGCATGGATATGAGCCATACCGTCTGCGACCTGACGTTTTACGCGTTTACGCGCACGAGTAGGTGTTTTAGCCATAGTTTATCTCCCTCGCTTACTTTTTAATAGGTTTACGAGGACCTTTACGGGTACGCGCATTAGTTTTGGTGCGCTGACCACGTAGAGGTAAGCTACGACGGTGGCGAATACCACGGAAGCAACCTAGGTCCATCAAACGTTTAATACTCATTGAAACTTCACGTCTAAGGTCACCCTCAACGGTAAATTTCGCAACTTCTTCACGAAGTTTTTCAATAGTCGTCTCATCCAAGTCTTTAATCTTGGTAGACTCTGAAACACCCGCGTTTACGCAAATTTCTTTTGCGCGTGTTGCACCAATGCCGAAAATCGACTGTAGTGCAATCACAGTGTGCTTGTGCTCAGGAATGTTAATGCCGGCGATACGGGCCATTAACTGCACTCCTCTAATTAATAAGTTACCAGCCTAAAAAGCCCGTTAGGATACTTACCCAGTAACTAAATTGCAAATAAAGTCTAAAGGTCACACCGATTAAATAATCAATGTGACCGGACTAGACCAGTTTTTAATGAGATTAACCTTGCCTTTGCTTATGCTTTGGCTCTACACAGATCACTCTAACAACGCCGTTACGTTTAATGATCTTGCAGTTACGGCAAATCTTTTTAACGGATGCACGAACTTTCATTACATCACTCCGTAAATACCTAACCTTTAAGGTTAGCTTTCTTAAGAACATCCCCGTATTGATGTGACATCAAATGGGTCTGCACCTGAGCCATGAAATCCATAATCACTACACAAATAATGAGTAATGATGTACCACCAAAGTAAAACGGAACGTTAAACCATAGCAGTAAGAATTCAGGCACTAAACAAATAAAAGTAATATAGAGAGCACCAGCTAGGGTCAACCTAGTCATCACTTTATCGATATATCGTGACGTTTGCTCACCAGGACGAATCCCTGGAATAAACGCACCAGACTTTTTCAAATTATCTGCAGTATCTCTTGGATTAAACATCAACGCTGTATAGAAGAAACAGAAGAAGATGATAGTAATTGCATACAAAATTACATACAGAGGTTGACCTGGAGATAATGCTAAAGATACGTCAGTTAAAAATGAAAATGTTTCATTTTGACCAACTACACCCGAAAGCATACTCGGGAAAAGTATTATACTAGACGCAAAGATAGGAGGAATTACACCCGCCATATTCACCTTCAAAGGAAGATGAGTGCTTTGTGCTGCAAATACTTTTCTACCTTGTTGACGTTTCGCATAGTTTACCACTATACGACGCTGAGCACGCTCAACGAAAACAACAAAGTAAGTCAACGCCAGGATGATCACTCCTAATACAATCAAGAACAAGATATTAATGTCACCTTGTCTAGCTTGTTCAGCAGTTTGACCAATCGCTGTTGGAAGTCCGGCAACAATACCTGCAAATATCAAAATAGATATACCGTTACCTATACCACGCTCAGTAATTTGCTCGCCCAACCACATTAAAAACATGGTACCGGTAACCAAACTCACGATCGCGGTGAATATAAACGCAGGGCCTGGATCTATAACAAGCCCTGGAATCATACTAGGTAAACCTAAAGCGATAGTAATGGACTGGAAAGTTGCAAGTACTAACGTTAAGTAGCGCGTATATTGGCTAATTTTTCGTGTACCTGATTGACCTTCTTTTTTAAGCTCTTTTAGCGGTTCGTGCATAGTCGATAACAACTGCATGATAATCGATGCAGTAATGTAAGGCATTATGCCTAACGCTAGTACAGATGCCCGTTCTAACGCACCACCAGAAAACATGTTAAACATGCCCACAATGGTATCAGTTTGTTGCTCGAAGACTTGAGACAACACGTTACCATTGATGCCTGGAATTGGAACATAAGAACCAAGTCTAAACACGAAAATTGCGCCAAGTACGAACAACAAGCGCGATTTTAACTCGCCTAAACCGCCTGCACTTGAACCTTGTCCTGGTTTCGCCATTTAGGTTATTCCTCTACTTTACCGCCTGCAGCATTAATCGCTTCCAGCGCGCCTTTAGTTACCTTAAGACCACTGATAGTTACAGCGCGACTGATTTCGCCACTCTTGATAACTTTAACATTCTGCATTTCTTTCTTAACAAGACCTGCAGCTTTCAAAGTTTCAAGAGAAACAACATCGCCTTCAACTTTTGCGATTTCGCTTAATGTCACTTGATCAGTTACTAGTGAAACGCGCGACGTAAAACCGAATTTCGGTAGACGACGCTGAATTGGCATCTGACCACCTTCAAATCCTGGCTTCACTGTGCCACCAGAACGGCTTTTTTGACCTTTGTGTCCGCGACCACCAGTTTTACCTAAACCAGAGCCGATACCACGACCAACACGCTTACCTGAGGTTTTAGCTCCAGGTGCGGGAGCAATAGTATTTAATTTCATCTCTTACTCCTCTACGATCTCAACCATGAAGTTTACACTGTTGACCATACCGCGTACCGATGGTGTATCTTCAAGTTCACGAACCTGACCGATTTTACGTAAGCCAAGGCCCACTAAAGTGGCTTTGTGCTTAGGTAAACGACCAATTGCGCTTTTAGTTTGCTTTACTTTAATCGTCGCCATGTTCGATTACCCCAAAATTTCGTCAACTGGCAATCCACGTTTTGCAGCAACTTTCTCTGGAGAGTTCATCTCTACAAGAGCATTGATAGTTGCACGAACAACGTTGATTGGGTTAGTTGAGCCGTAGCATTTTGAAAGAACGTTTTGTACACCAGCTACTTCAAGTACTGCACGCATCGCACCACCGGCAATAATACCAGTACCTTCAGATGCAGGCTGCATGTAAACTTTAGAACCTGAGTGACGTCCTTTAATTGGATGCTGTAGAGTGTGACCATTTAAGTCTACAGTTACCATGTTGCGACGTGCTTTTTCCATTGCTTTTTGAATAGCAGCTGGAACTTCACGCGCTTTTCCGTAACCGTAACCTACACGGCCGTTACCATCACCAACAACTGTAAGTGCAGTAAAGCTAAAGATACGACCACCTTTAACAACTTTAGACACACGGTTTACAGCAATTAGCTTCTCTAACAGTTCACCATTTTGAACTTCTACTTTAGCCATTATTCAACTCCTAGAACTGAAGACCCGCTTCACGAGCGGCATCAGCCAGTGCTTTCACACGACCATGATATTTGAACCCACTTCTATCGAATGCGACTTCTTTGACGCCTTTTTCGATAGCTCGTTCTGCGATCGCTTTGCCCACAGCGGCTGCTGCTTCTGCGTTGCCGGTATACTTAAGATCACCTTTAAGATCTTTTTCTACAGTAGAAGCTGCAACCAACACTTCAGAACCGCTAGGCGCGATTAACTGAGCGTAGATGTGACGTGGGGTACGGTTTATAACCAAACGATGTACAGCAAGTTCGCTGATTTTTTTACGTGCACGAGTCGCGCGACGTAAACGAGCTGATTTCTTATCCATCTCACCCACCTACTTTTTCTTGGCTTCTTTACGACGAACAACTTCATCTGCGTAACGAACACCTTTGCCTTTATATGGCTCTGGTGGACGATATGCGCGAATGTTAGCTGCGACCTGACCGACAACCTGCTTATCACTGCCTTTAACAAGGATTTCAGTTTGAGTCGGAGTTTCTACGGTGATACCTTGCGGCATTTCGTAGACTACTGGGTGTGAAAAGCCCAACGTAAGGTTTAGTTTGCTACCTTGTGCTTGAGCACGGTAACCAACACCGTTAAGTTGGAGTTTCTTTTCAAAACCTTCTGTGACTCCCACAACCATTGCGTTTAATAATGCGCGAGCTGTACCTGCTTGAGCCCAGCCATCTGCAAAACCTTCACGAGGAAGAACTTTTGCTTGACCGTCTTCTTGAGTAATTTCAACTGCGTCATTAAACACACGAGTAAGAGAACCTTTGGAACCTTTTACTGTAACTTCTTGTCCGTCGATTTTCACTTCAACGCCAGACGCGATAGTTACGGGTGCTTTTGCTACACGTGACATTCTATTCTCCTCCGTTACGCTACATAACCGATGATCTCACCGCCCATGCCTGCTTTACGCGCAGCACGGTCAGTCATCACACCTTTAGAGGTAGACACGATAGCTATTCCAAGGCCGCCAAGTACTTTTGGAAGCTCATCTTTTTTCTTATAGATGCGCAGACCAGGACGACTTACACGTTGGATGGTGTCAATAACTCTTTTACCTTCAAAGTATTTCAAGCTAACTTCAAGCACTGGCTTGACGTCACCTTCAACTTTGAAGCCCACAATATAACCTTCTTCTTGCAACAACTTTGCAATCGCAATGCGTAGCTTTGAAGATGGCATAGTAACCGCAACTTTATTAGCCATTTGGCCGTTACGAATACGGGTAAACATATCCGCGATAGGATCTTGCATGCTCATATTAGCTACTCCTTACCAGCTGGCTTTTTTAAGGCCAGGGACTTCACCACGCATTGCAGCTTCACGAAGCTTAATACGAGATAGTCCGAATTTGCGTAGGAATCCATGTGGACGTCCAGTTATACGACAACGATTTTGTTGACGTGAAGGACTGGAATCACGTGGAAGTGATTGTAGCTTAAGAACAGCGTCCCAACGCTCTTCGTCAGAAGAATTCACGTCGTTGATCACTGCTTTAAGAGCAGTACGTTTCGCAGAATACTTCTTAACTAATTTAGCACGCTTAACGTCACGCGCTTTCATTGATTCTTTTGCCATAACCCTACACCTTATTTTCTGAACGGGAAGTTAAATGCACTTAATAGTGCACGCGCTTCATCGTCTGTCGCTGCGCTAGTGGTAATGGTGATATCCATACCGCGCACTTTATCAACTTTATCAAAGTCAATTTCAGGGAAGATGATTTGCTCACGCACACCCATGCTGTAGTTTCCACGCCCGTCAAATGACTTAGGATTCAAACCACGGAAGTCACGGATACGAGGAATTGTGATTGAGATTAATCTCTCAAGGAATTCCCACATACGCTCTCCACGTAGGGTTACTTTACAGCCAATCGGATAACCTTCACGGATTTTAAAACCCGCTACAGATTTTCTTGCAACAGTGACAACTGGCTTTTGACCAGCGATAGCAGCCATATCTGCTTGCGCAGATTCTAGTACTTTCTTGTCAGCTACTGCTTCACCTAAACCCATGTTTAAGGTGATTTTTTCAATCCGAGGGACTTGCATGACGCTTTTGTACCCGAACTGCTTTGCAAGTTCAGCTACTACTGTTTCTTTATAGAAATCATGCAGTTTCGCCATCGTACACTCCAATAAATTAAACTAGTTCACCGTTTGATTTGAAGAAACGCACTTTTTTGCCTTCTTCCAAACGGAAACCTACGCGATCTGCTTTGCCCGTTGCCGGGTTAACAATCGCTACATTAGACACATGAATAGGTGCTTCTTTATCGATAATTCCACCAGGCTCGCCCATTTGTGGGTTGCCTTTTTGGTGTTTCTTAACGACATTTACACCTTCAACATAAACGCGGTCAGATTCAGTGACAACACGAAGAACTTTGCCTTGTTTGCCTTTGTCTTTACCCGCCAATACGACTACTTCATCATCACGACGAATTTTTCTAGCCATTATCGTGACTCCTTATAGTACCTCTGGGGCCAATGAAATGATCTTCATGAAGCTATCGCCTCGAAGCTCACGTGTGACCGGACCAAAGATACGCGTACCAATAGGTTGCTTGTTTGCGTTAAGCAATACAGCTGCGTTGTTATCGAAACGAATGGTTGAACCATCTGCGCGACGAACGCCTTTCCTAGTACGCACCACCACTGCATTCAGAACGTCACCTTTTTTTACTTTACCGCGAGGAATTGCTTCCTTAACAGTAACTTTGATGATGTCACCGATATGTGCATAACGGCGATGCGAGCCACCAAGAACCTTAATACACTGAACCCTGCGAGCGCCGCTGTTATCAGCTACGTCCAGGTTAGTTTGCATTTGGATCATTAGTTAGTGCTCCGCTGTTAAATTTCAACTCAAAATTGAGTCATTAAGCCGCTATTATTCTCACTTTCGTAAGACCAATAGACCATACCCCCATAAAAAGGGCGCGAAACTATAACAGAACTGTTAACTAAACGATAGTCCTAATTGCAATTATTTTTAAATAATCTGGTTATTTTTTATTCATAGCCTAGGATTTAATTTTTAATCATCACCAAGTTACAACTTATTAGCCAAAAGTATTAAAAAACCGCCATTCTTAGACGATACAAATATTAGTTGTGTCGAAAACAGCATCAATGCACGTTTACCAAGAGCTTCTTGTTCAAGCTTTACATCCTATGTTTACACTGGAACTTAATCACATGTCATTATTAGCAAAAGTTAAAGTATCCCAAGCCATTACAATCATAAGCGTGCTACCTGCTATCCTGCTGCTTATCACTGTGGGGGTTTTATGGACACATTACAATCAATACATCAAAGAAAGACAACTTACGTCTGATGTCATTCTAGTATCTGATTTACTTGATGATATTGCACATAATCATGCGGTCGAAAGGGGTACTAGTGCGGGCTTTCTTGGTAGCCAAGGCATTAGTGGAAAGGAACAAATGTTAGCGGCCCGTCAAAAGGCTGATGCAGCACAACAAGCTCTTGTTAATTTTGATCCCAAACAACTTAACGTATTTTCACCCCTGCACTTTTCAGAAATTAGAACCAATATTCTGGCCCTTTTGAAAGAAAAAGCCGTGATTCGTCAACAAATAGATGCACTCGATGGTAAAGGTGCCTTTGCATATTACTCACATCTGAATCAGCAAGCATTAGACGCAATATTAAACATAGGAGCTAAACTGAGTGATGCTGATGCCAGCCAATTATTCAATACTAACCTGAGTTTGTTATATTCAAAAGAACGCGCAGGCCAATACAGAGGCGCTTTAAACGGGGCTTTTAGTAGAGGCTCTATAAGCCTTAGACAAAGAATTCAAATCAC
The DNA here is from genome assembly GCF_050306235.1 of Glaciecola sp. 1036. NCBI lineage: Bacteria > Pseudomonadati > Pseudomonadota > Gammaproteobacteria > Alteromonadales > Alteromonadaceae > Glaciecola > Glaciecola sp. 1036. The sequence continues at coordinate 10,721 of NZ_JBLWFH010000015.1, forward strand.
CAATTACATTGATTTAGAAACAACTCAATTAAGGTTATTTTTATCTTGGGCCACACCTGAGTTGAAATCCACCTATGCATCAATGGCTAAGGGAAGTCATTGGCAAGAAGTCGCCCAAGTGATTAATGAATTTGCCTCAAGTGAAGATTTAACCAATATTGCAGGTCCTTCCAATTGGTTTGCGATTGCCACAAAACGTATTCAAGACATTAAGAAATTAAGTGATATTACAAAATCAACATTGGTCACATTGTCCAATGAAAAAATTAGCGATGCCACTATTACTAGAAATACGTTTTTGATCCTTTCTATAGTGTTGATTATCCCTGTAGTCTGGTTTGGTTTTAAAGTACGAAAGTCAATCACAACGAGAGTGAAAAATATCAAAGATCTGCTAATCCAAATTTCAGTCAAAAAAGACTTTACACTTAGGTTGAACGACAACAGCGTAGATGAACTTTCAGAGATAGCTACCTGCTTAAATAAACACTTGGATGACATCAGTGATTGCATGAAAACCATAAAAGCCAATACCTTTACATCCAATGATTCTCTAAAACAAATATACGAAGCGAGCAATACTGTTGTATCAGAGGCGGAAATTCAACGCAATCAAACCACTGAAATGGTGACAGCTATAGAGCAATTATCAACATCATCAGTGTCTATTTCTGCCGATATGAATAATTCAGCAATGGTCACCAGTGAATTGACCAAAGCAGGTGAAGTGAGTCACAACAAAATACGCGAAATTACAGATTCTATTACTATGCTTGAAAGTGAAATTGGTGTTTCCAGTAGTGTGGTTGAAGAGGTTGCTGCCAACACAAGTGAAATTAGCAGCATATTACAGACCATTGAATCTATAGCTGAACAAACCAATTTATTAGCATTAAATGCAGCTATTGAAGCTGCCCGGGCAGGTGAGCAAGGTAGAGGCTTCGCTGTGGTAGCTGATGAAGTGCGAGTTTTAGCAAAACGTACTCAGGACTCTACTGAAGAAATCAATCAAATGATCGAAAAACTAGTGGGTAGCGCTCAAAAAGCTTCGACGAATATGCGCCGTTGTTTGGAATTAACCAAAAGTTCTACAGTTAATGTTTCAGAAAACAAACAGAACGTAGATAAGTTATTCACCAATATTGAAGCGCTTAACCAATCCATTAACTCGGTAGCTATGGCGGTTGAAGAACAATCTGCGGTCACTGTTCAGATTAAATCTGGCATTTTGCAAGTTGATAGTGGCGCTGAACATATGCTCAACGCCAGTAACACCAACAACACAGCAGTCAAAAGTGTCAATGAGATATTTAAACAAATGCTGGGAAATATAAACAAATTTAAAGTGAGTTAATTCGCTAAACGTTGCTGTCTACCAATTTCGTACAAGCAAATGCCCGTGGCCACAGACACGTTCAGACTTGATACTGAACCCGCCATGGGCAGTTTGACTAACTGATCACAGGTTTCTCGGGTCAAACGTCGCATGCCCTTACCTTCTGCGCCCATCACCAACGCAATCTTGCCACTGATGTTTTCTTCATACAACGAATGCGAAGCTTCACCAGCTGTTCCTATGATCCAGACCCCTTCTTGTTGCATCATTTTAAGGGTTCTAGCAAGGTTAGTAACCTGAATAAGTGGCACTACTTCAGCGGCACCGCACGCTACTTTTCGTACTGTTGGAGTTAGATTCGCTGATTTATCTTTAGGTACAATCACTGCTTTAACCCCAGCAGCGTCTGCTGTTCGCAAACAAGCCCCTAAATTATGCGGGTCTGTTACACCATCCAGCACTAAGTACAAACTGGATGAGGCAGTTTGTTCCAGCAGTCCTTTGAGGTCATTTTCATCTAACACTCGAGCAGGCTTAGCTCGCGCAAGCACACCTTGATGTTGTTCACCCTTTGCTTTGTCATCCAAGGTTTTACGATGACAAAAATTTATCGCTATGCCATGTTTGCGCGCTTGATTAACGATTTGATGCAATCGTTCTTCGTCTCTGCCTTTAGCAATAAAAATTTCTAATACACGCTCTGGCTCATTTGCAAGTACTGCCGCCAAGGCATGAATACCATATACATTTTCAGTTTGGGCCACTAAGGGTTATCTCCGCTTTTTCGATTTGTTACGCGAACCTTTGTTCCGCTTAGCACTCGGACCGGCTCTTTTACGACTATTAGGTTTTGATTTGTTTGCTGTCGGCTTCTCTTTAGACCCTTTGGACTCTGACTTGGATTCTTGAGCTCGACTTTTTGTTTTTTTACTTTTTGTCTTCTTAGCACCTGCTGGTTGATCTTTTAATATAAGATCTATTTTGCGTTCGTCCAGATTGACAGCTGCCACTCTAACAACCAAGGGATCACCTAAGCGATAGGTTAATCCTGTATGCTCACCAACCAAACATTGCTTAACATCATCATAATGATAATAATCAGAGGCCAAAGAGGTAATATGAATCAAACCATCTATGTGATATTCAGTTAACCGAACAAATAAACCGAAATTTGTGACTGATGCGACCACACCTTCAAATACATCACCAATGTGGGCAAGCATAAATTCACATTTTAGCCAATCGGCTACATCTCGAGTAGCATCATCGGCCCGACGTTCCGTCATTGAACATTGTTCGCCAAGTTGCTCTATTTCTTCTTCAGTGTAGGCTTTTGCTCCAGTGGTAATTTTCTGGCCTTGTTGTTTATCTATAATTGCTTTTATCGCCCTATGCACCACCAAATCAGGATAGCGGCGAATCGGCGAAGTGAAGTGTGCATAGGCATGCAATGACAATCCAAAATGTCCTATGTTTGCACCGTCATAAATGGCTTGTTTCATCGATCTTAACAGCATGGTTTGAATTAACTCGCTGTCAGGTCTTTGTTTGGTTTTATTAATCACCTGAGTAAAGTCTTGAGGCTGCGGAGAATCTGAAAACGTCACTGGCACACCAATCTCGCGTAAATACTGTTTAAAGGTAGATAATCTATCTTCATCCGGCGAGTCGTGTACTCTAAATAATGCTTCAGCATGATTATCTTCAATATATCTAGCTGCACAAACATTGGCCGCTATCATACATTCTTCAATAACTTTGTGGGCGTCATTTCTTACTAAAGGCACTATATGTTCAATTTTGCGTTGGGCATTAAACACGAATTTGGTTTCCTGAGTTTCAAATTCAATCGCCCCTCGTCCCGCTCGCGCAACCTTTAATACTTTGAATAAATCATAGAGATTTTCTAGATCTGGGACTAGAGTGCTATAGCGCTCCCGCATAGCCTCATCACCTTCCAAGATTTGCCAAACTTTATTGTAGGTTAATCTTGCATGAGAACACATTACTGCCTGATAAAATTGAAATTCGCCTATTTGCCCTCTGGCATCTATAGTCATCTCGCAAACCATGCAAAGTCGATCCACTTGTGGATTAAGTGAACAAAGACCATTAGACAAGACCTCAGGTAGCATAGGAATTACCTGTTCAGGAAAATAAACCGAGTTCCCACGTTTAATAGCTTCAGTATCTAGGGCTGTGCCTGGTCTTACATAGCTGCTAACATCAGCGATAGCAACCCAAAGCTGAAAACCACCCTCTTCCAATGGACGACAATAAACTGCGTCATCAAAATCACGAGCGTCTTCGCCATCTATAGTAACTAAAGGTAACTGCCGTAAATCTATACGCCCTTGTTTCGCTTCCTCTGCCACTTCTTCTGTCAATTGCTCAACAGAGCTAAGCACTGATTTTGGCCACACATGGGGAATATCGAAATTACGGACTGCTGTTTCAATTTCCATCCCTGGCGCCATGTGCTCACCTAGCACTTCGACAATTTTTCCTATGGCATTGATATGTCGTCTTGGGCGTTGGGTTATGACCACTACCACTACACTGCCCTGTTTCGCTTGCATATCACAATCGGGTGGAATGACAATTTCATGACAAATTCTGTTGTCATCAGGTATCACTAAACTTGTGCCATATTCAGTATAAAAACGTCCTACTATAGGATCTTTTCTCGGTTCAACTACGCGATTGACTCGAAACTCCGTTCGACCGCGTCTATCTTCACCTAGAGTTATACCTTCTACAATATCGTCATGTAAAAGAGACGCCATTTGATGTACGGGGATAAAATAATCTTTTTCGGTCAAAGAGTGTTTAAGGAAACCATAACCATCGCGATGCCCGATGACTTTACCTTTTACTAATTCTTCTTGGCGCTGAAGTTGGTATTTTTTTTCGCGAGTAAATTTTACTTGTCCTTCTCGCTCCATGGCGCGTAAACGTCGTTGGATACCGACGCGACTGGATTCGTCATTAGCATCAACTAGCTGACAAATTTCCAGAAAGCTTAACGACTTTTTGGCTTTTGCCAAAACCGTCATCAGATGCTCTCGACTAGCGACTGGATTATCGTATTTTTCTTTCTCACGATGGTAGTGAGGATCTTTACTCATTATGGTATTTGCACGTGTATATTATTGATCTGTTAATCATAATACAGTAATGCAGATAAAAATGTGTGACTTAATTTACGCCCTATAAGAAATTATTAATTGGCGTTAATTGACTAGAGGTTTTCTGGCATTGCGCACTGCTTTTGGATGCATTAGCGCTTCTAATTCATTCATGTACATGGCAATTTCTTGATGTTTTTTCTTGTCATCTGTTACAGAGTTGTATAACCAGTGATACAAGTCTTCAAAGTCGTAGGGACTGCCATATCCATCTATAAAAAGTTTCGCCAGCTGCAGTTGTGCTTTTATGCTGCCTAAGGCTGATGCTTCTCTTAAAAATATTACCGCTTGCTTTTTATCTTCTTGTACCAAGGTTCCGTTGCTGTAGTACCGCCCCAACTGCTCCAGTGCCGCAGCTAAGCCTTGGTTTGCGGCTTGACGCATAAAATACACACCTTGTTCGGGCTCAGCGTCAATACAGACTCCCCATGCTAACATATCCCCCCACAGAAATTGATAAGCAGGAATTTGCATTATTTCTGCACGGGCTTCAATGTCCTGGACTAGCTGACATCTGTCTTCAACTACCCGCTCTAAATGTTTATTTTGATTTATTAGCGTAATAAGCTCATCTTGAGAATACACTTGCACCGCTTCTAATTGCTGCGCATGTACAGAAATCACTGTAAACAGGAGTGCTAACATTGCCACTGTTTGTTTAATCAAAATATGCTCCCATGAAAATACGTTTAATATTTTATTTGTTATCGGCAATGAAGCCAAAGACTCGAATAAAAATCTTATGGATCTTGAATAACTAAATTCATTTTACACCTAAGTTTGGATTGACATTGGCGTTTAACAGCCCGCAGAATAGAATAGCCTTTGTTGGTAAGTTCCTCTCACATAGAACAGATTTTACCTAAGCTAGTTAGCGAAGAGCGGTTTATCAGTATCAGAAACTAAGGATTGTAGATGGAAGCTACAACTTCAAGGATAAAATGGCAGTGTGTTGCGCTGTTTTTATTGACTGTGGCTATTATCGTCATTGGTAGGCAAATGCATGGGGCTCCCACTATCCTAGGCGATGATATGTGGGGCACTACAGCTGTGCTAGGCAATCCTTATGAAGTTGTTGTATTTACACTTCGCTGGGATTTACATCCGCCCTTTTATTATATGCTGCTAGATCTTTGGGCTATTGTCAGCAAATCTGACACTTGGTTGAGCTTAAGTTCAACTGTAACCCACGCAACACTCGTGAGCTTCGTATATTGGTATGTTGTAAGAGTTCGCAAGAATTTCTTCGGTGCCGTTATCGCCGCGACTTTGACCTTTTGCTCTCCATTATTATTAGAATACAGTGCACAAATAAGGATGTATCCGTTAATTGCACTAATATCGTTTTTTTTATTTTATTTAATCGAGGAACACGCTAAGGGAAAAAGTAGCGTATTGAAATGGATATTCTTATTAGAAATTTTACTCGTTTACACCCATGCCATTGGTCTACTTTTTGTTTTTTCTCATTTTTGCTTCGGTGCTTATTTAGTTATCAAAAACAAAAATAATCTGATTAAGTGGGTCTTGTTACATGCCTTACTATTTGTGTTTTCTTTGCCCGCAATTGCCAATTCTTTAGTACGTTCAGTCAGTCATACTAAACTTCCCAGTTTTGAACAAACATTAGGGGCTGTCGGGAATATGTTTGCTTCTGGACCTGTTTACGCGGTCATTATTCCCATATTGATAATGCTCTGGGCACTAGCTTATAAAAACCACCGCGCCATAATCTTGTGTTATTTATTTACTCCTATTTTAATTTACTCGGCAATCTCGCTGTTAATGAAACCCATGTGGTTAGATCGAAATTTCATTTTTGCAATACCTATGTTGTCAATTACCTTGGGTGTGTTTTTGACTAAGTTCAAAGTCAATAGATTGCTAATGATGGTGCTCTTGGTTGTATTGTCGGTGAATAACTTTTCTCATTGGAAAATTAAAGACTACGCCGCTGCTTCAAATAGTTTTGACCAAGTGATTGCTTTTCTAAATAGCCGAATTGCCGCTAGCGAACAGAAAATTTGTATTATTTCTGCCGATAAGATGAGTACCTTCTGGACCTTAGAGCGTTATTTAGTGGGTACAGATTGGGGGAATCCGATGGAAGTGCAGCCTCCATTGAACGAACGATGGGGTCAGTTAAAACAACACCTTCCATCTCCCGTACCTGAAATCTTGATGTTAAAAAACACTGTTAACTACACAGAATCTCAAAATTTGATAATTGCTTCCGGTTACGCCAAACGCTGTGAAGCAGAAGCCTCAGCGGCTACTTATTACGTTACTATAGCATCAGACGAATCTTACCCAGAAAAAACACAAGTATTTGCAAATAATACTTGGAAGGTTTTGTTGTTGAAATAGCACCTGCATAAAGGCAGGTGTTATTTGATTTTAATTCTCAACCTTTAATAACTTCCTTAAATTTTCGGCTTCAAATTTGCAAAAACTTCCCTATTAATTAAATTTTTCATATTGTTTTCATTAAGTTACAAATATTACCGTACAAACTCAATGAAAATTTTACCGATGATTGAGTAAGGGTTACGCAATGCAGAATAAAAATACCATATTTAACAAAGGTGAAAATTGTACAACTACAACTACCGCTCGTTATGCTGCGCCTATAGTCGATTGTGCCAATTACTATCGCGCACTACACGAAGCTATTGCGAATGCAAAGCGCTCAATATTCATTGTAGGCTGGGACATAGATTCTAGAATCCGTCTATTGAGAGGAGATGAGGAAAAAGAATCCGAATTACCCTCCGTTATTAGTGATCTCATAGCGTTAAAAGCGCAAGAAAACCCCGAATTAGACGTACACTTGCTTCGCTGGGACTCCTCATTAGCATTTTTTGGCATGCGTGAAGTTTGGGCCAAAGAAGTTTGGGACGAAAAAACCCCTGACAATGTTAAAACAATATTAGATAGCAGTATTCCCATGGGCGGAAGCCAACATCAGAAAATCGTGATTATTGATGATGAACTTGCCTTTGCTGGCGGTATGGATGTCGCTATGCATCGCTGGGATACTAGAGAACATAAAGTGGAACATCCGGAGCGAGACGATGGTGATGGGAATTATGGTCCTTTCCACGACGTTCAGGTCGCGCTTTCTGGGAAAATTGTATCAGAACTATCCAAACTGGTGCGTTGGCGCTGGAACCGCTTGGTCGAAGATGAACAAAGAGTGACTGAAGCAATCGTCGATGTTGATGAAGATAGCTTACCCGCTACCTGGCCAAAATCGGTTGATCCAATCTTTGAAAATATTGACTGCGCAGTCGCGCAGACCATACCTTTTATGGACGACCAAGAACCGGTGCAAGAAGTTAGGAAAATGCTATTAGGCCTTATCGAACGAGCTGAAAAGTTTGTTTATATCGAAAACCAATTTGCTAATCGTGGGGAAATAGCAGAAGCATTAAATAAACGTCTAAAAGAAAAGCCTAAACTAAAGGTATTGGTGTTTAGCTCGTATGAACCTAAAGGAACAGTTGAATGCGAAGCTTACTGGGCCGGTCGAATTGATTTTAAAAACATTTTAGAGAATGGGATTGAAAAAGAGCGAATTTTAATGGCTTACTCTTCTTCTACTAATGCTGATGGTTTAGCTGGTCACAAACGAGTGCATGCGAAAGTAACCGTCATTGACGATGAGTATTTTGTGATTGGGTCTTCAAACTTGAGTAATAGGTCCATGTCCTTGGACACCGAATGCGACATAGTGTTTCAAGCAAAAACTCAAGCACATAAAGATAAAGTTCGTTGGTTTAGAAATGATTTAATCAGTGAACATTCAGGTTGGTCAGTAGATGAAGTTCAAGAATTCATTGAAGCGGATGACACCTTTGAGCAACTAAAACAGTGTAAAGAGAAATACTCTTACTGCTTAAAAGAAGCCCACGATCAAGATTTTACTGACCAAGAATTACAATCAATTGTAACCCCTTTCGGTGATCCTCAGGAGCCTATTGTGCCATATATTTCACTACCCGGTGGAAGAAAGTTTTATCTGCCCAATCCAAGTAAAAGAACACTCATATATACCGCAGTCGCCTTTGTTATTGCTTTGTTAGTGGGCGGAGGATATTTATTAAGTCAACACGTTGACTGGATGAATCAAGAATATCTAAAAGAAACTCTGACCTCGGTAAGAGAAAGTCCTTGGGCCATATTTTATGTGGCTGGAATTTACGTCGTCGCTGGACTCTTATTCTTTCCTGTCACAGTGCTCTCATTGGCGGTTGCCATGGTATTCGGAGCCGTCTGGGGCGTTGTATACGGGATGGCAGGTATCATCTGTTCAACTACCCTATTGTTTTTAATCGGTAAGGTGATGGGAGACAATGGACTGCGTAAGTTGGCTGGTCCTAAGATTAATAAGATTGACAAAAAATTTGCCGAAAACGGTGTTTTTGGCGTCGCTGTCCTGCGAAATATTCCGGTCGCACCTTTCAGCTTAGTTAATTTGGTGGCTGGTATTTCCTCAATCAAACTTGTTTCGTTTTTGTTGGGTACTTTTTTCGGTATGTTGCCAATGTTGATCGTCAAAGCAGTTGTCGGCGGCTCCCTTGCTGATATTTTCAGAGATCCAAATCCTAAGCATATTGCATTTTTAGTTGGCGGATTAGTTGCCTGGTTAGGACTAGCATATGGTTCACAGAAGTTGATGACTTGGTGGCAAAATAGAAACACCGATGAAGCGCAGCAGCCTGACGCAATAAATCAAGGCGCCTAAAGTTGCTCAAAGTAGTTTCATATAACATTCACAGTGGCGTTGGCGTTGATGGCAAATTTAGCTATCGACGCATCGGTCGCTTTTTGGCATCGCTGGACGCCGATATCGTTTGTTTGCAGGAAATGGATCTGAGAGCTCCCGAAATAGATAAAGCGGCCCAAATCCAGGCGTTAAAAGCAGGTCATTTTAATGAGTTCATACCATCTCCAGCGGTTGTCACTAAACATGGGTATTATGGCAATGCCATTCTTTCCAGAGTAAAGCACCTGCACGTAAAAAGTCTGGATATTAGTGTCAAAAATCGTCAACCACGAAACATTCAAGAAGTGTTATTTCAAATAGACGGCAAGTCACTGCGTATAATCAATACCCATAAAGGGTTAAAACAAAACGAAAGAATGCAGCAAATGAAACAGCTGGAAGCCGTTGTGGATGTAAACCTTCAACAAGGTAATACCCCATTGTTGGTGACCGGAGACTTTAATGAATGGCTCTATTTTTCACGCGCCTTTCGCCACATCAATAGTAAACTGAAACAACACAAAATGGGGGCTACCTTTCCCAATCGCTTTCCATTATTTAAATTAGATCGCATTTGGACATCGCCTGGCAATATAGTGCAACGAGCTTATGTTATCAAAACCCCAGAGTCTAGACTTTATTCAGACCACTTTCCGGTTTGTGCTGAACTGACATTGGTTTAAATTATCCAAAAATCGCGCTTGAAAAACCATCATATATGGCAGTTTCAACGACTAGTCCTATATTCCATCATCCCAATAAGGTGTATCACCATAGAAATTCGCGGCAAAATGAATAAATGCACTGACTTTGTTCGGCAAAAATTGTCGATTGGCATATACAGCGTACAGATTTAATGAAGAAGGGGTGTATTCGCGCATGATGACTTTCAACCTTCCTTGCTTAATTGCCTGAGAGCAGATAAAAGTTGGTTGTATAACTATGCCTTGCCCCATAACTGCAGACTGACAAAGAAGCTCGCCATGATTGCAACTAATCTTACCTATTTCATCTAGCTCTCCCTGCAATAAATAAGCATGAGGTTCAGGGCTATTCTCGTTATCTAAATAGCTGTATCGCAAATAATTATGCCGAGTTAAGTCTTCAAGTTGTTGAGGCTCACCATAATGCGTTAGGTATTCAGGAGATGCGCACATAACTAATTTTATCGAGGTTAATCGTTTAGCGATTAAAGACGAACTTTTTAGCTGTCCAATGCGTAAAGCAACATCAAAACCTTCCTCAATAATATCGACTTTGCGATCATTTAAATGGAGATCTATGTCTACATCCGGATGATGTTTTTGGAACTCATTTAGCAAAGGCGCTAAATGCATAGTTGCAAAGGCAACAGGCGCGCTAATTCTTAATAGCCCGTGCGCCTTATCTTGAAAGTTGCCAAGCCGATTCTCAATACTTTCAATATCTTCCAATACCTGCATCGCTTGAGGAAAGTATTGCTCGCCAGCTTCGGTGAGGTGAACTCTTCTGGTCGTGCGATTAAACAAGCGGGTCGCAAGCAATTCTTCTAATTGTGAGACATACTTGCTCATCAACTGAGGTGATTTATCTAACTTTTCTCCAGCCGCACTAAAGGAACCGGTCTTTGCCACTTGTACAAATGCGCGCATTGCATCTAATTTGTCCATCCGCCACACCATTATCAACGTTTCATTGATAATCATTCTATTTTAGATGCCTTAATAAAGCAAAAGGTTAAGAGTAGACTTATTTCATACAGTGAGAAACGCTTCTGCGTTACCAATAAATTTTATTTTGGAGAAAACAATGAAAACCTTAATTAACAACATCCTTAAAACAAATTCTAGCATCTCTCCCTTAGTGCTAAGAGCGCCAATTGGGCTGGTATTAGCAGCCCATGGTGCGCAAAAACTGTTTGCTTGGTTTGGAGGCTATGGACTTGAGGGTACGGGTCAATATATGGCGAGCTTGGGGCTAAACCCTGGATATTTAATGGCACTTTTAGCCGGTAGTGCAGAGTTTTTTGGTGGTCTGGCATTAGTGTTAGGTGTTCTAACTAGACCGGCTGCAGCATTAACAGCATTTACCATGTTAATCGCAATATTTACTGCACACATTGGCAATGGTCTATTTTTATCAAATGATGGTTATGAATACGCGCTAGTGCTCTTGGTAGCAACTTTATCACTATTGATTACAGGTGGTGGACGCTTTTCAATTGACAAATTGATCGTCGGTAATAGCGCTAAAGCTTAAATCTAATAGCAATAAGGGGAAATTATGCAAAAGTCACAACAAGTGTTGTTTGTATCTCATGGCGGCGGTCCCCTGCCCTTGCTGGGCGACCCTGGCCATTGGGCATTAGTTGCTCACCTAAAGCAGCTTGCCAAAGACATTAAAAAGCCTTCGGCGATATTGGTTATCAGTGCACATTGGGAAAACTCAGTAGCAACTGTTACTTCTAGTGCTGATCCATCGTTGATTTTCGATTACTACGGGTTTCCAGCAGAAAGTTATGACGTAGCTTATCCATGTAAAGGAGAGCCAGTATTAGCTGACAAAGTTGCAAACGCGCTTAAAGAGGCTGGTATTGATGTGCAAAAAGACCCAAAACGCGGCCTTGACCATGGTGTATTTGTACCTTTAAAAATCATGTATCCAGACGCAAGTATTCCATGCATTCAATTGTCATTGGTGAATTCTTTGGATGCCCAAGAGCATATTAAGATAGGTAAAGCACTATCTAACCTAGACTATGATAATTTGTTGATACTGGGTTCAGGATTTTCGTTTCATAATATGCATGCTTTTTTTGCGCCTTCCACAGAGCAAAGTAAAGCGCTAAATAACGGATTCGAAAACTGGCTTAAGTCTGTTTTAGCGTCAGATACCCTATCTGAAGAGGAACGAACACAGCAGATGATCAATTGGGAAAAAGCGCCGGGCGCCCGTTATTGCCATCCAAGGGAAGAGCATCTTCTTCCGTTGCATGTGTGTTATGGGGTTGCAGGTAAAAAAGCGCAATTGACTGATTCGGTGACCATTTTAAATAAACAAGCGGGCACTTTCGGTTGGTTTAATTGACAAAAGTCCACGGAATCCTCAGGTTGATTGAGGATTCTGTGTGCTAGGCTTTGGTATCGACCTTGGGCCTAGCTTTATCTTCTCTTCTATCTCTACCAGACCTTGTATCTAATAAAGGTTTGATATTACGTTTTCTACGATCTTCACCTTTACGCTTTTCTTGCCGTTTAACAGGCACAATCATTGTCTGTTTGGTGGCATCTGTATTGGTGTCCGTTTTATCCATATTCACCGCAGTGTTTTTTTCATTTTTCACTGGCGTAGTTCTAATAGGAATAAAATAGGATGGGATCTTCATCGAGTTCTCCTTGCTTTTAATCGTTTTCTACCATAATTGGAAAAGATCTACTCGCATCTGTTAACGGCAAGGTTTTATGAAACTTTAGCATTTTTTCCACTTTTTTAACCAACCGTAGTTCTAGCGCTAACTATGAGCAGTTTCTTGCTCAGGTTGCTGAACAAAATCCCGCTTAATTTTTTGAAATAACCATCCCAAAGCTACTAGCACCAATCCTAATACAATAAAAGATAAAGCTCTTAATAATCCTTCCAATCCTGACGCGTCGAAAATAAATACTTTGAGCACTACTGTTAATAGAATTACAAAGCCTGTACGCATCAAAAGAGCCTGCTTTAACTGTCGAGCCAAAAGTATAAATATCACACTGATCACCATCCAGACTAAGGAATAAGTGTATAACTCTGCTTGAGAAATGCTGGCGGTGCTTAGCAAACTGATATTGTTTTGGGCAAAACCAATTCTAATATTGCCATTGATGTATAAAAATGCCCAAAGTCCACTGATAATTAATAAAACTTTTCCAGCCTTATTCGGCATTAAGTTGAAATACCAAACGGCAATCAAGACGGCAAGAGCAGGCCCCGCCCAAAGTAAAAATAACCAATTTACCACCAGCCATTCGCCAACCTCTACCGAGGTCCAAAATGGGTTTCTAGCGATACTAATATCAAGATGAATGGCTAAAACAGCCGCAGTTAAAAGATAGCCTGCGTACTTATAAATTTTAGCCCCAGTATTTTGCGAAAGTTTGGCTCGCCATAAATATACAAAAGCCAAGACTATCCAGCTAAAAGCTAGCAATACTAAGGTTTGGTAATCAGGCCTATGCAGATCCAAATAGTCCCCAGTCAACACAATACTGGTTTCAGTAAGGAAAAACAAGGCAATCAAATGTAGTAAAGCCCCTTCAAACCATTGTTTTAAATCATCTTTGGGCATCAGTTTTAAGGTAAACGCCAATAACGCGATGACTATAGGATAAATGACAATAGAAAAGTGTAAGCCAAGAATGCTTTGTTCTGAATAACTCGGTAACCAAGGAGCCAAGGTCAATCTGAGCATTACCAAAGTTAAGGCAAGTTTAAATATCCAATGAGGAATGCTGACTTTGTATTTTTGGGTCAATATAAATGCGAAGCATACTTGTATTGCCAATGCCAACGTTAACGTACTAGCACTTAATAGCATAGTGATCACTAAGGTGATGCAGGCATTTGCAAACAAAGACAAAGAAACTTTCTGCAAGGGTTCAGATAGTGTATTAACCAACCATGTAGCCAATGCGGCTAAAATCAATAATTCAGTTGCCCACAGAAAATAGACTTCATCTGCCATACCAGAATAGAGCAAGCCATATCCCACCCCATAAAATGACAACGGCATGAGTACCAGCAATAAGTGAAAAGCACTTCTAGTGGGGAAACGCTTTACCATTAAAAAGCTAGCTATACTTCCAATCAATGCAGCTATTTGTACATACAAAAGTTTGCCACTAAACAAAAATGCACTATTGAGTTCATCAAATTCAGTCGGAAGTTGGGACATGGCAAATACAGCAAAGGCTAAGGCTATAAATGGCAAATAATCATAAGCACTGTGCCTAAAAGCTACGGCAGCAAACACTCCACTTATTATTACACTGGTCGCAATTAATTGGGGGCTCGACGCATCAAGTTCCGATGTAAGAAATAACAGTAGCGTAGAAACAAAAACTGCCGCAAGACCTAAGCTCGGTTTAAATAGTTGTTTCATACTAAGGGAGGCAGTTTGAGTGCGGCCTAACAGCCAGCCCAATTTTTTATTAAAATTGAACAGGTACAAGCTCAGAAGTAAAAAAACCAGGTATAGAAAAAAATTACTTGAAGAGACAATCAAAATGCTCGCGATTGCCCAGCCAAAATGACCTAAGAAACTTATCCGTTCTAGCCAGCTTCGCTGTACTCTTTGCGCCAACCATAAATTAGCACTCGAAATTACCGCCACATACAAGAGTAATCCCAGCAGGTTTTCACTTCCAGTATTCACAAGTCCAGGAACAGCATAGGCACCAAGCATACCGATAACCGCCAACAGCGGCCCAAACCTTAGTGCTAAACCGGTCGAGGTAAGGGAAACAATGGCGAGCAGTGCAAAAGCAATTAATGGCGTTAAGTACGCGTAGTACATAAAGGCAACCAGAATCACCGAATATAGAGTGATCACACCACCTGCGCTTAATGCAGCGCTTATCAAAGGTGAATTGATATTGTATTTTTGTGGATTTTGGTAAAGGAAATTAGCAATAAAGACTAATGCAACACCCATGAATGCGCCCATAAATAATCGCACATAGGGTGGTAGCATATTGGCTTCAATGGCGTATTTCGCTAAAAAAATCCCCCCCAACGAGAGCACAATTGCTCCCAACCACAGAAGGCCATTTTTCGCCATAAACTGTTCGATAATATCTATTTTGGGTTTTGCAACTTGATGTGAACTTGCTTGCTTTTGTTTTGGCTTTTTGATGTTAGTAGGAACAGGGATGTCTTCTGCGACGGGCAAATTTTTCGCAACCGGTACTTCTTTCAGTTGCGCAACAATATTGGGCTTCTGCTCTGAATGTTGATTTACAATGGGTTGCTCAGCTGAATCACTTGGTGGCTGTTGCTTTACAGAGGGAATTTTTAATTGCGTTAATAAATGCTCTAATTGAATCAGTTTAGATTTTAACGTTAGTATCTGGCGTGTTTGGTCATTCATTTTGACATAAAGCACAATTACGGCGACAACCAATGCAACTAATACTATTTCCATATATTCTTACTCCAGCATATTCTTGGATTAACATAACCAAAGCCTTGTTAAATAGCAAAACAAAAGAATAAAACCCACGCTTACCCTTTTGCATGAAAAAATAACATCAAATAAAAACAAACTAATCGTTTCAGGTATTTTTTTAGTACAATACTGGCAAATACTAATAATACAGAGCCTTATGAAGTACAAAGATCTACGCGACTTTATTCAGCAACTGGAACAAATGGGTGAACTAAAACGCGTCACCTTGCCCATTGATACCGATTTAGAAATGACAGAAATAGCTGACAGAACCTTGAGAGCTGGGGGCCCTGCGATATTATTTGAAAATCCCAAAGAGCATAATATTCCAGTGTTAGCTAACCTTTTTGGTACGCCTAAACGCGTTGCTCTAGGGATGGGCCAAGAGTCAGTAGAAGCGCTGCGTGAAGTAGGTAAATTATTAGCATTTTTAAAAGAACCAGAGCCACCTAAGGGGCTTAAAGATTTAGTCAGCAAAATCCCCGTTTTTAAGCAAGTTTTAAATATGCCAGCCAAGGTGGTAAAAAAAGCCCCTTGTCAGCAAGTTGTACTGACCGGCGATCAAGTGGATTTAGATATGCTGCCGATTCAGCGTTGTTGGCCTGGCGATGCAGCTCCTTTAGTAACTTGGGGTCTAACAGTGACTAAAGGTCCCTATAAAAAGCGTCAGAACTTGGGTATTTACCGTCAACAGAAGATCGCCAAAAACAAACTTATTATGCGCTGGTTATCCCACCGTGGCGGCGCGCTAGACTTTAAAGAATGGTGTGAACAAAACCCAGATAAACCCTACCCAGTATCCGTGGCTTTGGGCGCAGACCCAGCCACTATCTTAGGCGCAGTCACGCCAGTACCAGATACGCTATCAGAATATGCGTTCGCTGGGCTTTTACGCGGCGATAAAACTGAAGTGGTGCAATGCATTTCCAACGAACTGCAAGTACCGGCAAGCGCTGAGATTGTATTAGAAGGTTATATAATGCCAGGTGAAATGGCCGACGAAGGTCCTTATGGTGATCACACTGGTTATTACAACGAAGTAGACAGCTTTCCTGTATTTACCGTCACTCATATTACTCATAGAAAAGACCCCATCTATCACAGCACTTACACTGGGCGCCCACCAGATGAGCCGGCAATTTTAGGCGTAGCTTTAAATGAAGTTTTCGTGCCTATTTTGCAAAAGCAATTTCCTGAGATAGTCGATTTTTACCTACCGCCAGAAGGCTGTTCTTATCGCATGGCCATAGTGACCATGAAAAAACAATATCCAGGCCATGCAAAGCGAGTAATGATGGGGGTTTGGTCATTTCTTAGACAATTCATGTACACCAAATTTGTGATAGTATGTGATGATGACGTCAACGCTAGAGACTGGAATGACGTTATCTGGGCAATAACGACTAGAATGGATCCGGCAAGAGATACCACCATGGTAGAAAATACGCCCATCGACTATTTGGATTTTGCATCACCTATCTCTGGACTGGGTTCCAAGATGGGCATGGATGCAACCAATAAGCTTCCCGGAGAGACAGATCGCGAATGGGGTACACCCATTGAAATGGACGCGAATGTAAAACAAAAAGTAGATGAAATATGGGAACAACTGGGGTTATTAAAATAGTCGCTTAATACCCGTAAAACACACTAGGAAAATTATGAAATTTACTCATGCAGAGGTGCTTGAAGTAGCCACACTCACTGCTTTCGTTAAAAAAGTCGTATTAAAACCTACTACAGCGGTAAGTTTTAAGGCTGGACAATATTTACAAGTGGTAATGGGAGAAAAGGATAAGCGCCCCTTTTCAATTGCCAGTGCTCCAGATGATAGTAACAATATAGAATTACACATAGGCGCAACGCCTGAAAACGCTTATGCCTATGATGTACTGACTAAAGCCATAGAAACTAAAACCTTGGATATTGAAGTGGGTTTAGGCGATGCTTATTTACGCGAAAATACGCATCCATTGATTATCGTCGCCGGCGGCACAGGTTATTCCTATGCAAAATCAATCTTATATCATGTAATTTCTGCTCAGCCTGAGCGACCAGTAACCCTATATTGGGGCGCCAAACAATTAGCAGATCTTTACGAATTTGAGGCGTTAGAGGCGTTAAGTAAACTAAACCCTCACTTTATTTTTGTTCCTGTGGTTGAGACACCTGAACAAGATTGGGCGGGAAAAACAGGCTTGGTGCACGAAGCCGTTCTCGACGATATCGATGATCTCTCTTCACATGAAGTTTATACCGCTGGCCGCTTTGAAATGGCAGCCACTATCAGGGATACATTTATACCTAAAGGATTAGACAAAGAGCGCTTATTCGGCGACGCCTACGCGTTTATATAATAAAAATATAAAAACAATTAATCCGCTAAGGAAATACAATGAGAACAATACTCAAAACTCCCCTTGCCATTGCCCTTATGTTAGCGACACAAAGTGCAACAACGTTTGCTCAAGAACCAAATTCAACTGATGCTCAAATGCGCGATATATTGCATAAGGTGTCCGCGCAACGTATCGAACAAGATATTACTACCTTGGTGAATTTTGGCACCCGCCATACCTTGTCTGAAACTGAATCAGATACTAGAGGTATAGGGGCGGCGAGGCGCTGGATAAAAGACGAATTTGATAAGATTTCCAGTCAATGCGGCGGTTGTTTAGAAGTATTTTTTCAATCACGAGTATTTTCGGGTGAAACTCGAATTCCTGATCCGGTAGAGGTTGTTAGCGTGATTGCAATCCAACGCGGCAGTTCAGATGCAGATCGCTATGTGCTTATGAGCGGTGATATAGATTCTCGTGTATCTGATGTGATGAATTTTACCGACGATGCGCCTGGTGCCAATGATAATGCTTCTGGCGTAGCTGGTGTATTGGAAGCAGCGCGAGTACTTAGCCAGCACAAGTTTAATGGCAGTATAGTTTATGCGGCGTTAGCCGGTGAAGAACAAGGTCTATTCGGTGGCAAAGTGCTTGCCGAACATGCCCTAGAAAACAATTGGCAGCTACAAGCGGTATTAAATAATGACATGATTGGCAATATTGAAGGTGTCAACGGCGTTATCGACAATACCACTGCCAGAATTTTTGCTGAAGGGACTAGGCAGAACGAAAGTTCATCCGAAGCCAGATTGCGCCGCTTCACCGGTGGTGAAGTAGATTCTCCGAGCCGAAACCTAGCCCGTTACATAGATAAAATGGCCGATTTGTACATGGATAACTTAGATACCATGGTAATTTATCGCTTAGATAGGTTTCGCCGCGGTGGACATCACAGACCTTTTAATGATTTAGGCTTTCCTGGGGTTCGTATTATGGAAACCAACGAAAATTATAATCGCCAACACCAAGATCTACGCGAAGAAGATGGTATTAAGTATGGCGACACTCTTGACGGTGTGAATTTTGAGTATGCAGCTAAACTCACAGGGTTAAATGCGATTTCATTAGCCTCCATGGCATGGGCACCCAGTCCACCGACTGAAGTAGAAATTTCTGGCGCAGTTCAACCATCAACCACTTTAAAGTGGAAAGCATTAGATGCTGCCAAGAACCCGCAATTAAAAGGTTATAAAATTTATTGGCGATACACTGATGCGCCTCAATGGCAGTTTAGTCAGTTTGTGGGCAAGGTTAACGAATTCACTTTGGAAAACGTGGTAATCGATAATTACTTTTTCGGCGTTGCTTCAGTAAGTGAAGATGGTTACGAGAGCCCAGTGGTATTTCCTGGTGCGGCTGGCGCTTTTTTAGATTGGCAAGCAGCTGAATAATTTTTTTTGATTCTTTATATAAAAAAGCCCGACACTTAGTCGGGCTTTTGTTTTTCCTGTTTAACTTGCTATTAGAATACGAAGTTAAAAGATAACTGCATTCTTCGAGGTCTAATTAGAGAGCGAGGCTCACCAAAACTAGCACTATCAGCAATTGGGTTATAATTATAGCCCGTTTGCTTATCGAACACGTTAAAGATATCGGCTGCGAATTCTAAAGTAATATCTTCGTTAATTACCCAATCTTGACGATAGTTAAGATCTAGCTGCCAATGGCTGGCTTCACGACGACTACCCGCATGTTCAGCATAACGAATTGTATCGCTTGAATAGCCGTATAAACCACCGTCCCAAGCTTCCCAAACATCACCTGATTGATAGAAGAAGTTACCACCGATATTGGCATTCCAGCTAGTAGTATAATAACCAAACACTTTTAATTTATGAGGACGGTCACCATTCAACTTACCGTATTTACCGTCCCATAACTGACGACCAATACCATCAGCAAGGTTCGATGAACCTACGAATAAGTTAGCATCTGATGCACTACTGGTAATATCTTGGTCGTAGTTCCCATAGTAATGAGACCAAACATAAGAAGCGTTAATATAGTAGTTGTCACCATAGTATTCACCTTCAAAGCTAGCTTCCCAGTACTTATTCACTGCGCCATCAAGCTCAGCGATAACATAAGATGAACCACCTACTTCTGCTCTGTAAGCGTCTAACTCAGGAATATATAAGCCCTTAGCTGCAATTTCTTCAGGAACGCCACCAAATGGTCCGTCATAAACATATCCACGTGAACCATTCCAAGTATCTTCCCAAGGATGCAATGTTTTACGGTGACGAATATGTCCACGCAATGCTATGCCGTTGTCCAAGTTCTTAGTAGTACCAATGGTGTATTCGTCCAAACGACGTGGTTTGATGCCTTCTTGGAAGAACTTACCTGAAGATCCAGGACGCGCTTCGTTAGCTAAGTAATCACCGTTTTGGTCGAAGTATACATTCAAAGTATTTTGACTGTTACGTGCCCAAGATGCTGCACGAGCAAGAGAGCTAGTATCTGGATTGTAACTTGCAAAGTTAGCAAACACAGTTGCACCTTCTTCATATTCCCATGTAACGCCTAGTCTTGGCTGAATCATGTCAGAGAAGCTGGTTTTATGCATTTCATACATATTACCTTCGGCAAGTTCATAACCAGATACATTGTCTGGATTTTCTCTCAGACCTTGACCAAATAAGGTATCTTGGCTTAAAAGCACACCAATATTATAAGTGAAATCACCGTGCTCAATGGTATCGTTGATTTCAATATTGTAGGTTTCCATTCTAGAATCGATTGGCGGAGTGCTACCATCTGCTGCTACAAAGCTTGTCGCTTGGGTAATAGTTTGATAGTACACAGGCGTATCACCATCATAATCGCCGTCAGGTTGTAAACCACCAACATAGCTGATTGATCCCCAACCATTTGACGTACGGGCTAGCAACTCTTTACCTTCTTGCCATTGGAAGCCAAAGTGCAAGGTATGATAAGTATTTCCCAGCTCCATTTCATGATCAATGTTTAATTCAAATGCGTCACGATAGAAATTTTGGATATTGATAGTAGAACCACCACCAACTTGACCACCACCAAAACGCTCGCCGTCGACAATATAACCAAATTGGTCTATCAAAGCTTGTGCGCCAGCGTTGTCATATCCATCGACATTATCACGGATGTTAGGAACAACTAATAAACCAAGTTGATCTAAATTAGCTAAATCCAAAGACGCGCCAAATTGCGGTTGTACATCTGGAAATAGCGTATCAGGGCGTCCAGCTGTCTCGTAATCATAAGTTGCATAGCTAAAGGTTATAGTGGTTGCATCACCAAGGAAATATGAACCATCGAAAGTCATAATATCTTGAGTAGATGTAGAACCATTTGAGGTTGAATCAGCTGAGAAACCACCAACAGAAGCGCCTTCAACTTCACGCTCTGACGTTCTGTAACTAAGGTTTAGTAACAGATCTTCAGTAGGCGCAAAAGTAAACTTACCAAAGTACTCATCACGGGTACTCTTATACTCTTTAGTTTCGCCGTATGCAGTAGAGCGACTATCTCTGGTCACCACTGGACGATAGTATGAACCATAAAAGAATAAGGTATCTTCAATAAGCGGACCACTTAAACTGCCCGTCATCCAAGTTCTTTCTTCATCAAACTCTGAAGCAGTTTCAATGTCTCTGTCTGCTTGGAAACTACTTGGTTGAATACGATATTCAAGGTTACCATGGAATTCGTTAGTACCAGACTTAGAGGTTGAATTAATAGAAAAACCGCCTGCACGGTTAAAGCCAATCGCTTTTGCACCACCACGATCGATAGACACGTTGGCGATATCGTGAGTTGAAGGTTCAGATGATAGGTTACCAAATAATGGCAAGGTAATATTAACCCCATCGAACGCATAACTATTATCACGACCAGAACCACCTGCTGATGGACCTAGTGTGCCGTTCTCTGTTACTTCTACACCAGGAATAATTTTTAATAGATCACGATAATCTTGACCTACTGGTAAGCCTTTAATAACGTCTTCACCAATAGAGTTTGATAATGATGAATCACCAGAACGCACTATTTGCGATCCAGAAATGGTAATTACCTCAGTATCTGCCGACATGCTTGACGATAGGTCAATCATTAAATCAACAGATTGGTCCAAAAGCACTTCTACGTTTAATTGTCTGCTTGCACCATCACTAGATTCTACTAAAACGGTATAATACCCAGGAATTAATCCAGGCAAGGTAAATTTACCTGTGCTACTAAGGCCCGATGAACGTGGTTTAGGCATTACCGAACTTGATGCAGTAACGGTAACAGTTGATGGGTCGATTCCGATAAGGTTGACCTGACCACTAATTCCACCGGTTTGTTGTGCTACAGCGGGCACACTTACCAAAGCTCCAAGTATTACAGCAGAAGATATTCCTGCCGAATACTTTTTGAACTTGAAGGTGGATAACACATCCAACGCGCAGCGCGTTGCCAAGGCTATTTTGTTAATCTTCATATTGTTCATTCCCAGTCGAGTTTATTGAATATTGTTGTTTTATTTTGGCAGTCCTTCTATGACTAATATTTAAACTATCAGTTAGCAAAGCAAATTTAAACAAAATAATGCGAAATATTTGCAGAAAAGAATAAATAATTACTCACAATAATAAAACCCCAAGTAAACGAATTGATATTAATCAATATGTTAGGTTATTTTTGGAATAATTATTCAAATAAGAAAAAAATCTTAAGCAGCGAAAAATGGAAAACGCTATCGACCTTCATCTTCCAAGGTGCAACTTTTTATTAACCATCCTCGTAGGCGTCGAATTGAAACTATATCTTGTCAACTTGTTGAACTATTCTATGTTATTGTTTATCTACAATAAATTCCGGCTAATCTTAGATAATAAAACACTGGTTTGGGATAATTCATGTGATTGCAGAAGCATAGCGGGTAATCCGTTCTTACATAAAGCACGTTTTATTATCTGGTCGGGTTTTAAATCAAATTAATCGCATTTAAGGAAATAACTCACACTATGTTTAAAAGCATAATCTTTTTTACTTTGATTGTTTTTAGCATGACAGCGCATGCGCAACTTAAATTAGTTGGAAACAAAGTAGAAACCTTCATTTATGATGATCAAGAACCCGCGCGCTTGATGCGAGTCGTGGAAACTGCTTTGGACAATGCTGGCATTGAGTACTCATTGACATCGACCACCCAAGCCTGGTCAGGTAGCGGTTTACGTAGCGGAAAATATAACGGGTACATCGATCATTACAGTTTAAATGAAGAGAACGCGCGCTATGTGTATAGCAATACTTACGCGACCATTGCCTTGCACGTTGCAAGTCGCAAACAAGGCACTTTGTTGATTAACCGTTTTGATCAGCTAACAGGTCAAAGAATTGGCATTGAAAAACGTTTTGCTAACACTGACCGATTGCGATCTGAACGCACTGTGAATTGGGCTAGAAGAGATAGTTTTCACGAAAATATTCAACAGCTTTCCGAGGGCCGCGTGGATTATGTGTTAGCTGACAAACTTATGTTAGCTGAAATCAATAAGCTGTTAATTGCTGTAGACGAAGAACCGCTTATTATTTCTGAGCGTCCTATATTAAAGGTGCAAATCAAACTAGCGGTTAACCAAGAGGTCGACGGAGCAATGACACTGTTGAATAAGTTCGACGCAGCAATTAATAAAATGCGAAATCAGGAGATTTTCGATGAAATCTACCTACCAGCAGCATCTGCACCTAGCATTTTAGACCCGGCGCTGTATTCGGAAATTCTAAGAAAGTGGTAAGGAAAGAAAATAAATCTTGTTCTGGTCTCTTTAGAAAGTTATTAGTCATCCAAACCTGTTTAACAGTCTGGTAGTTTCTTAGGAGCATCAAACATGGCAAAGTTTTTAAGTAAAATTGCATTACTTTTAGTTGTAATTACTGTGGTGTTTTTTGGAAATCGCATGCTTCAAGGGCATCTTGGACAACAGGCTGTAAAGTCACTACCGTTTGAAATATATAATTATGAAGAAGGCTTGCAAGAAGCACAGAGAGCGAACAAACTAATTCTCGCAGACTATTCTGCTATTTGGTGTCCGGTGTGTAGAAAACTTGACGAGCAAATTTTTTCTACAGAACAAGTCAGCCAAAAAATCGCCGATTCTTTTGTGTACATTCGACTGGAATACGATTCGGTAGAAGGTAAAGCCTTTGCTAAGAAATTCGATTTACAAGGTTTTCCTAGAATTATCGCACTTCAACCTGATGGAAATGCCATCACCGAACTACCATTAGTTTTCGATCCTGTTGAATATTCGAATAATTTACAAAAGGTGCTGTCATCGCTCTCTCAGCACTAGTCTTTCTAACGCTACCTTTTAAACTAAATCTGATCTAAATGACAGTAATATATATTTCCCAGTTTTGTCATAATCAAATTGTGTTAAGCGCTTTGCTTATTGAAGGCTTATGCACGATGCTGAGAACTATCTACACTAGACATTAAATTTAAAAAGGATTTTTTATGAAATTAGTCGAAAATGTTAAAGATCTAAGTCAAATATCAGGTGGCGTAATTAAGGAAGAAAAGAAATATGTTCCGCCTATATCTGGGATATTGGCAATGCCGTTACCGTATTTTTCCGATATACCAACACCGCCCGATACAAATCCGCCGGTATTTTAAAAATAATTGAGCATTGGATTTGTGTATGGAACTTTTCGGCCTCAACGAGGTCGGAAGGTTACAATCGTTGAAAAATCAACTATTAATCACATTCAAACATATAAAGCGTAAACTTTAGGGTTTGCGACTCTTTTATTTTATCTGATTACAGTCCAATCATTTGTTGTCTAAAGATTGACACTCTTTATTTTTTTATTTAACGTTAGCACTGTCATGAATAATTCATAATGATATAGATGTTTCTGTTATATCTATCTTCATTAGGCAATTGTTAGTGCTAGAACAAAATAATATTAAATGCAATAAAAATGTGTCAGAGAACTTTTACTACAGGTTTTTGAGAACGCATTGATACGGCAGTAATCAGGGAACCCACATGGTTAACAACAATAAACTTCATAAATTATCTATTGGAGTCATTACAGCCCTTGGGCTTATGACAGCTCCACAAGTATTCGCACAAGAAGATACTGAAGAAGGCGCAGAAAAGCCGGAACAGATCACTATCGTCGGTTCTCGTATCCGAACTGATGCTTTTGCGAACGAAACTCCTATCGACATCATCACCATCGAAGATGCTGAAGTTGAAGGTATGAAAACTCTTGGTGAATTACTAAGAACCAGTACTGCAGCCGCAGGTTCTAGCCAGATCACTGCAGCCTTGACCGTAGGTTTTGTTACCGACGGTGGTACTGGTGCTGAAACAGTTGCTCTTCGTGGTCTAGGTGCAAATAGAACGTTGATTCTTTTAAACGGTCGTCGTGCAGGTCCTGCCGGTACGCGTGGTGCTACCTCTTCTTTTGACTTGAACAGCTTACCTCTTTCTGCAATTGAGCGTATTGAAATATTAAAAGACGGTGCATCTGCACTTTACGGTTCTGACGCTGTTGCCGGTGTAATCAACATCATCACTAAAAAAGGTGACGATAAAACAATCACTGTTGATATCAGCCAACCACTGGATTCAGGTGGTTCAGACAAACGTATGAACATTTCTTGGGGTGAAGAGTTTGCAGACGGTTCAATCCGTGTAACAGCTGACTACAGAAACCAATCAATGTTACGCCGTGGCGACAGAGATTACCTAAACTGTACAGAAAGAAAGCAAACTTACGTTGATACAGGCGTACGCTCTGATCCTATCGATCCAAGAACAGGCACCTATCACTGTAGCGAAACTGGGTTCGGTTTATGGTTATATGGCGGTGTATCAAGCGCATACGGTGGAAGCTTACAAGCAGCTTACGACTATGACGGCTTCTTTGCAGCTAACGGTTTTGAAAGCATTAACGAAGCAGATTTGTTTTACTTCAATTCAGCCGGCGAACGCGTTGATGTTGATTTTACTACGCCTGAAGGTTGGTATCCAGTATCCTACGGTAATGATTACGCGTCAGAAGGTTGGTGGGATCTTCAACATCCATACCTAAGCAATGCTACTTTGTTTCCAGAAACAACAAACGCTTCTTTATACATTACTGGCGAATATAATCTAACTGATAACATTACAATGTTCGGTGAATTTATACACAGTAGAAGAACAACAGAAACTGATGACTATCGTCAATTCTGGACAGCAGATGTTGGTACATTATCGCCTTCTGTTTTACCAGGCTTTAGCGGCGCAACTTCTGCAGTCTTCCCTGTAGCATTGACCGATCATTTCAGCTCTGAAATCAATGTAGATTACACTCGTGGTGTTGTTGGTATAATGGGCGATATCGGCTTCTGGTCTTGGGAATTGTCTTATCAACACAGTTATAACGATGGTACTTATACACAAGACATCATTTTTGATGATTCTATGTGGATGGCACAGGTGAATGGGTATCTTGGTACATCGTGTGCTGGTGAAGTCACTGAATTTAGTAACAAGACTTGTGTAGATATTCCTTGGACAGATCCACAATTCCTATATGGTAACCGCACGCCTGAACAAATAGATTTCTTGTTTGGTGTTGACGAAGGTAACACCATGTACAGACAGCAAACCTTAGAAGGCTTTATCACTGGCGATTTATTTGAATTACCAGCAGGTGAAGTGGGCGCTGCATTTGGTTTTCAAGTACAAAAAGACGAAATTGATGACACTCCAGGATATCACACACTTAACGGCAACTCTTGGGGCTTAAGTAGTGCGGGTATCACAGCAGGTGAGCAAACTACTAAAGCGGTATTTGCAGAATTCCGTGCACCATTAGTTGAAGGTATTAAAGGGATGGAATCTCTTGACCTAACCGCTTCTGGTCGTTGGACGGACGTTGATACTTACGGTTCAGATACAACTTTTAAAGTTGGTTTGAATTGGTTGATTTCAGAAGGCTTTAGTGTTCGCGCTAGTCGTGGTACTTCGTTCCGCTCTCCAGCATTGTTTGAGCTTTTCTTAGCTGAGCAAACAAGTTTCCCTGGCCAAACAGCGATTGACCCATGTTTGGATTACACTGGTAACTTTGCAGCAGGTAATATCTCTGAGCGTGTTTATAACAACTGTATTGCAGATGGTGTACCAGCAGACTACGTTCAGCCTGGCGGTTCAGTACTTTCTGTTACAAGTGGTGGTGAAGGTCGTCTAACGGCAGAAACTTCAACTGCTGAAAGTGTTGGTTTTGTATTTACAAGCCCTGAAGATACATACGCGTTTTCAATTGACTATTTCAATATCGAAATTTTTGATGAAATTACCGAACTTACTCCAGGTACTATTGTAAGCCGTTGTTACGCATCTTTAGATTTCGCTAACGAGCCACTATGTGACCTATTCACTCGTCGTGATGGTTTAGGTTCTGGTGACTATGGTATTGACCAAGTTAACGGTGGATATGTTAACGTAGCCTATCAGGTTGCTCGTGGCGTGGACTATGCGTTTACTTACCAAGATGATTTTGATTTTGGTTCTATTCGCTTTAGAGTAGAGCACACTATGCAAATCGAGCGTGCTCGTCAGTTATATGAAGATAGCATATATAACAACCGCATCGGTGAAAATGGTAACCCTAAACACGTTGGTGTTGCGCGTTTGACTTATAGTAATGACGACTATTCACTTACGTGGACAGCTACTTATTATGATTCAACAAACGATTATGAGTACTATAACAGTGAAACCAATACTTCTACAGTTGGTGGAGTGCCTGTATACATCATCGACGAAACACCATGGACAACATATCACAGTGTTTCTGGTTCATTTGAAATTGATGACTTCGATTTCACTGTAGGTGTTGCAAACGTGTTTGATGAAATACCTCCTCAATTGTCTAGCAGCGGCTTCCAGCTTGGTAATACTGCACTATACTCTCAGTATCAGTCAGGATTCTTGGGCCGTCGTGTATTTGCACAAATTAATTACAACTTCTAAAGTGTAAGTGTAAATATTATTCAAAGCCCTCGCTAGTCGGGGGCTTTTTTACTTAAGGACATAATAAAATGAAAGAACGTTTGAAATTACTGGTCAGTAGTATTGCGTTTATCGGTCTGACTTTGTCTTTACCTGCATACTCTGACATCGATAAACCTCTCTTAGAAAAATACGCGAAACACGCTCAATATCTAGATATAAAAATATCACCTAATGGTACCTATTTAGCACAAACCTCTAGAAACGAAGATGGTGAAGTTTACCTGACTGTTTTAGATTTGAAAGAACAAAAAATTGTCTCAATTTCCCAAGGGCGAGGAAAAGAATCAGTCAATTCTTTTGATTGGGTAAATGATGAACGCTTAGTCCTCGGCATGGCAAGAGAGGTAGGCGCACTGGAAAGCCCTGGAGGCACAGGCGAACTAATAGGGATGAATGCTGACGGCAGTAATAATGTCATTTTGACAGGTTGGCGAGCAGAAAGTGGCGATAGAAGATTTGCCCAAATTATCGATTATTTACCAGAGGATCCTGATACTGTGTTAGTGTTAACACGGGAGCTTACGGGTAAGGACACATATTACGAAATATATAAAATGAAAGTAAGCAATGGTCGTAAAAGTATTGTCACCCGATTACCTTTAAGAGCTTATCAAGGCGCTGGGGCTCGAGTAATTTTAGACAATAACGGAAATGCACTTGCTATGACTGGCGCAAATCCAAATGAAGATAATAAAGAAACCTTGTTAGCCAGAGAATCCGTAGACGCTGAATGGAAAGTCGTAATGGAGAATGGCGCTTATGAGCCTTCGTTTACACCTTACGTATTTTTAGAAGATAATGAAACCATGATAGGTACAAGTACGTTAGAGACTGATACTTGGTCAATAGCAACTTACAACCTTAAAACTAAAAAACATGAGGTACTTGCATCTCATCCTAAAGTGGATATTTCACCTATTCTCTACGAAAAAAATGGTAAAGTAACTGAGGTTTTAGGCGCAACATATGAATATGATGCCATTGAAGCTATTTTCTTTGGGGGTGTAAAAAACACTGTTGATCAAAGAATTATTGCCAGTTTGAGAAACACTTTCAAAGGACAAGTTGTTTCAATCACTTCTGCAACTCAAGATAACTCAAAGATAATTATTAGAGTAGGTAACGCGAATAACCCCACTGTGTTTTATCTTTTTGATAAAAGTATTAGCAAACTAGTTAAGTTAGCAGAAGCGCGCCCATGGTTAAATGAGTTAGATATGCCTGAATCTAAGATAATTACTTACAAATCGCGCGACGGGTTGGAAATTTCTGCAGTGCTCACTTTGCCTCATGGCGAAGCAAAAGATCTGCCTTTCGTACTTCTGCCTCATGGTGGACCACACGGCATTAAAGACACTATCACCGGAATGGATCCTGATGCAAAAGTTCTTGCCTCACACGGATACGCGGTTTTGCAGCCAAATTATCGTGGTTCTGGTGGTTATGGTTTGCCCTTTTTAAAATCCGGTTTCCGTAATTGGGGAACCAAAATGATTGACGATATGACTGACGGCACTATGTATCTAGTTAATGAAGGTATTGTGGACAAAAACAGAATGTGTGTCTACGGTGCGTCATATGGTGGTTATGCTGCTTTACAAAATGTCATTAGAGAACCCGATCTTTATCAATGTACCATTGGATTTGTAGGCGTATATGACCTTGATATGATGTATGATGAAGGGGATATTCCTGAAAATGATGCCGGTACTAACTATTTAGATCGTATTCTTCCGCCAAAAGGGGAAGCAAGGGATTTTCAGTCTCCTGTAAAAAATGTGGATAAACTAAAAGTACCTGTGTTTATTATTCAGGGTGAAGATGATCAGCGTGTTCCGAAAGAGCAAGCCTTTGCATTAAAAGCTGCCCTTGATGCCAAAAATCATCCCTATGAGTGGATGATGAAAGATGGCGAAGGTCACGGTTTCTATAAGCCAGAAAACAACGTTGAACGTTGGGAAGCTATGTTGAAATTCTTGGATAAACACACAGCCAAGTAAGCTTATCCAATATATTCCCAAATAAAAATAGCCATTGAAAAATGGCTATTTTTTTATCTGCTAATTATTAGAAAAAAGCTTGTAAACCTGTTTGGGCTCTACCCAAAATCAAGCCATGAATATCATGTGTGCCTTCATAGGTATTGACAGTTTCTAAATTAATCATATGACGGATCACATGAAACTCATCACTAATACCATTGCCCCCATGCATGTCTCTGGCTTTTCTAGCTATATCTAATGCCTTTCCACAGTTGTTTCGTTTAACCATGGAAATCATCGCAGGATCCATCATATTGTCATCAATTAAACGCCCTACCCTGAGAGATGCCTGCAGCCCTAATGTAATCTCTGTTTGCATGTCAGCGAGTTTTAATTGATATAATTGGGTTGCTGCCAAGGGTTTCTTAAATTGTTTGCGATCCAGTCCGTATTGACGAGCAGCATGCCAACAGAATTCTGCGGCCCCTAATACTCCCCAGGAAATGCCATACCTGGCCATATTTAAACAGCTAAATGGCCCCTTTAAACCTGACACATCGGGTAAAATGGCGTCTTTAGGTACGCTTACATCCTGCATCACAATCTCACCGGTAATGGAAGCTTTTAACGATTGTTTTCCGATGATTTTGGATGTTGATAATCCCTTGAATCCCCTTTCTAATATAAATCCGCGGATTTCTTTTTCTGGTAATAATTTAGCCCACACTACAAACACATCGGCAATTGGACTATTGGTGATCCACATTTTACTGCCGTTTAACACATACCCAGTTGAGGAGCGTCTGGCGGTTGTTTCCATGCCTGCGGGATCTGACCCTGCGTTGGGTTCTGTTAAACCAAAACAGCCAATGGCTTTTCCACTGGCTAGCGCCGGCAAGTACTTTTGTTTTTGCTGTTCACTGCCAAATTTATTGATAGGATGCATGACCAGTGACGATTGCACGCTCATAGCTGAACGATATCCACTATCAACTCTTTCTATTTCACGCGCTATAAGACCATAGCTAACGTAATTAATACCTGCACATTCATAGCCTTGAATAGTGGCGCCTAACAATCCTGCATCACCCATTTTTCGCATAATGTCAGGATCAAAGCTTTCTTCGCGATTGGCTAATAAAATACCCGGCATCAGTTCTTGTTGAGCAAAATCCTTGGCTGACTGTGCAATCGCACGTTCTTCTTCAGATAATTGATTGTCTAAGAGCAACAAATCTTGCCAATGCTGTAGCATAAAGGAATTCCTTAATTGGTCAGCCGAGTAGTGTAGTAATTTGAAAAGGTTAACGCCAATAATCTTAATGAATAGTCGCTCTGAAAATACCAATCATGCACTTTCTTGCGCTAATAAAAATGCCCCGTATTCCGCTGGATTTTCAGTAAGTTGTAGTTCAATTTCGACCTTTTTCGCGTTCAAAAGTTGTAAATAAGTCGAGGCTAATCCACCGTCTAAGAAAACCGGTAAGTCAGACAGGTTTTGTTTGATCATGCTAATAAGATAATCAGTGCTTTGTTCTAAATAACCTGATGCAAGATGACTACTATTTTTATTCGCAATTATAATGCGCGCCAATTGTGCAAATGTGACCGCAGTGGACTTGGCAAATTCGGTGACTATGCTAGATTTGTTATCGCCTATTTTTTCTTGTAACGGCGTAAAAATGTTGTCGTAAGCCAATACACCATCTAAAAAAAGTAAATAGTCTTGGATTAACTTTTTACCTAAAAACGCCCCACTTGCATTATCGCCTAGTAAAAATCCATGGCCTCCAAATTGACTTATTTCGCCATCAAAATATCTTGCCATGCTAGAGCCTGTGCCCGTTACAACCAAACCACAATTTTGGTTGTTGTTTGCGGCCACACAAGAAGCTTGTAAGTCGGAAAATACCAAGACATTTTTATATTGACTAAAATGGTCTTTAAATGCCATACGAGCAGAAGATATAAAAGCGCCGGCACATCCCGCACTTAAAATACACAATTCTGGTTTCTCGATTTTGTTTAACACTTGTTCTTGAGTAAATATTTGCTCAATTGCATCTTGGATATTTGCCATAGCCAATGGAAAATCGGAAAAAATATTCGCGGGACCAGTCACGCTAAACGCAACAATTTCACCCTCAGGCGAATATAAACAAGCGCGACATTTGGTACCACCGCCATCAATGGCAATTACATAGTCAGACATTCATTGACCTTTTTTGTATATTTATTTGACTTTACCTGATATAAAAGCATTAATAAATTATTCCATATTTTTAACTTTAACAAGAATAATCATGAAAAATGCGAGTAAAAATCAATTTTTGCCCCTCAGGCTACCTGTTTTTCTGGGTTTTCTGAGTTGTTTGGCATCTGTTTTTACTTCTGCATCAGAGACAAATCAAGACAGTAATCAAGATTTTTATTCCAACACTATGATCACTTTACCCTATATTCCTGCTAATACAGAAAATAGAAATATTTCGTGCGAACTACCTTTAACGAGTTCGGAAAATCATAGTACAAGCGAAGACATAAATTACCATCAATATGGCTGGGAAAAACGAGTATCTGCAGATTGGGATTTTTTTGACATCCCTAGCAAATTAGGCAAAATATTGATAATCGACATCGTACAAACGGCCGAAGGTCCGGCTTATCGTTATTTAGCCAATGGTACAAGTCAAGAATTATACGAGCCTTGGAGTTCATCCAAGGTATTTGCCTATACAGGCGCGCTATCAAAGATGCGCGAACAGCAAATTGGCGTACCTGCTACCGTTGGAGACACAAATGTGTCTGACATGATCACAGGCATACATAGCTATGAAGCCTTTGGTACTGCTAGCGGCGAGTCCAATAAGTTAGCTACCTTTTTCGCCAACTTGGCTGGCAGAGATTATCTTACTTCTTTGTTTTTCGATAACTGGTTAAAACTCAAGCATGATCATGTTTATTTTCGAGGGGCTTATGGACCAGAAGCCTTTGTCCCTTCATCATTCACATGGAATCCTGATGATGCTGAGTCAGTAAAAATAACCCCATACATGCAGGCGCAAGATGACCCTGGTTACTTGGCTTACAAATGCACCGATTGCGGACTAACTGGCAACAAACCAATGACAACTTTGGCCCAAGCTGAATGGTTAAAACGATTGGCAATGCATCAAGCAGACAGTGCTACACAAATGCCGAATCTCACATCAGACGATATTGCCAGCCTGTTCTACGGCACGGGAAACTCTATTTCAAATGACACCATGGCAGGGATGACCTTGGGTATCTCAACCATGTTGCATAATGCAATCGCCAGCCAACTAGATTCACAAAAAAGTCCCAAACAAGCCTTGGATGATTTTTCGGATGGCAATTGGCGTGTGTTCCAAAAAATCGGCTGGGGACCAAGTGAAACCCGTGGTACTACTGAAAATGTTGTACTAGCGCATGTGTGTTTACCGTCTAAAACTGGTGGTTATCAATTTACTATTGCGGCGCAAACGGCTATTGAAGGTCAAAGCGAAGATTTATTACCTAACACAGGAAAACAGATGCAAAGCTTGCTAAATCAAGCCTTAGCAAGTTACACAACTTTTAAAGCACAATAATGACAGAAAATACAATAACAAGAATAAGCTT
Source organism: Glaciecola sp. 1036 (assembly GCF_050306235.1). Lineage (NCBI taxonomy): Bacteria > Pseudomonadati > Pseudomonadota > Gammaproteobacteria > Alteromonadales > Alteromonadaceae > Glaciecola > Glaciecola sp. 1036. Next base: position 44,272 of record NZ_JBLWFH010000015.1, read on the forward strand.
ACATAGTCTGACGGTTCCATTAAAAACACCCTTTCGCACTGCGGTAAGGGAAGTAAATGCAATTGAAGATTTGGTGGTTGTGATTGAACTGGCGTCTGGACTTTGTGGCATAGGATCGACCCCTTCTACGCCACAAATTACAGGACAAGATCATGCTAGTGTTATTCAAGAAATAATTGAGCTTTCAGCTGAGCTACTGAATAAAAAAGTATCGGTGAAAAGTCCTGAAACTTTGCTAAATGGCTTTACTTCTATTGGAGTGAACACAAAATGTGCCCTTGAAATAGCACTTTACGATATAGCAGCCAAGCTAGAAGGAAAGCCTTTATTTCGGTATTTGAATGGTGATTTCTCATTAGATAATCAATTAACCACTGATATCACTATAAGTGCAAATGCATTGGATAAAATGCTCGTGGATACCAACACAGCGTTTTCCGATGGATACCGCTGTTTTAAAATAAAAACCGGCAAATATATTGAGCAGGATAAGGACAACTTATTCGCTTTGCATGAACACTTAAAGTCGCTAGATCAAGATTGCCAAATTAGAATAGACGCTAACCAGGGCTGGACCGTAGATGAAAGCATTGACGTTATGCAAGCCCTCGAATCAGCAGGCTGTCAATTTGAGTTATTGGAACAACCCGTAAAGGCAGAGGATATTCAAGGCTTAAAAACGATAAAGACAAAGATTAAAACCCCAGTAATGGCGGATGAATCAGCCTTTTCGCTGGCACAAGTTAAACATCTTGTGGAACAACAAGCCGTGGATATTATCAATATTAAATTGGTAAAAACAGGCGGTTTGTCTGAGGCAATAAAAATTGCAGAATATTGTCGCCAAAACAAGGTTGTTTGTATGATGGGGTGTATGCTCGAAGGCAGCATAGGCGTTGCCGCAGCTGCACATTTTAGTAAAAGTCAGCAAGAAACTATAAGGTTTATTGATTTGGATGGACCTACATTAGGCAAGTATGATCCTATTCACGCAACCTTGTTTGAAAATGCAAAAATTGTCTTAAACAGAACTCCTGGCTTGGGAATACCGACAACAAAAATATTATCGAATACTTTGTATTCTTTCGAAGCTTAACTAAAGGAAAGAGCTTGACTAGAAAAACACACGCGTTAATTGACCTTAATGCCATTGCATCTAATTTCGAGAAGGTAAGTCGACTGGCGCCTGAAAGTCAGCACGTTGCCGTGGTTAAGGCCAATAGTTATGGAAATGGTGCTATTCAGGTGGCTAAAAAACTGTCATCTCGCGCAGATATGCTAGCCGTGGCATTTTTTGAAGAAGCCTTAGCCTTGCGTAAAGCAAACGTGTCCTTACCCATTTTGATTCTTCAAGGGCCACATTCTGCTGAAGATTTGGAATATACAAGAACCCATAACTTACATTGGATGTTGCATCAAGAGGAGCAACTACAATGGTTTATTTCCGCTGATAGTGAATATTGCCTGCAAGGTCATCAGTGGATAAAGTTTGATACTGGCATGCACAGGTTAGGTTTCCCGATAGAAAAGTTCGAAACTTTAGAACAAGACTACCCTCAGGTATTTAATACATCTGCGGTAATTGCTACTCATCTCGCCCGTGCCGATGAAGTGGATCAAGGACCTGCATCAGAGCAAATTCATCGCTTTTTATCTCATGTTGATAAGCAAAAATACGCTACGTCAATTGCAAATTCAGCTGGCACTATTGCATTCCCTATGGCGCGGGCAAATTTCAATAGATTGGGTATCAGCCTTTATGGCTCAAGTCCATTTGATGCAAGTGTACCTTATGACTTAGCCCCTGTGATGCATCTTTATGCGCCAATAATTTCCATCAGAGAAGTGCCTGCCGGAGATACCGTGGGATATGCAGGTAGTTGGCAGGCAAAGCAAAACAGTAAAATTGCGACGGTTTCTATTGGTTATGCAGATGGATATCCTCGTCATTTCCCCTCAGGTACCAAAGCTAGCCTAAATGGACAAGATATCTATTTAGCCGGCAGAGTCTCGATGGACATGCTTACTTTTGATGTCACTCATGTAGAAAATGTAAATCTGGGCGACATGGTGGAATTATGGGGAGCAAACGTCTGTATCAACGAATTAGCAGCATCTATCAATACTATTGGATATGAATTAATGACAAGAGTTTCTAATCGCGTTCCTCGCTTGTATCTAGGAGAAAACAATGATTGATCAGTTTTCACTTTTAGATTGGTCAATTTTCGCCGCGTATGCACTAATTTTGCTCGGCACGGGTGTATATTTAAATAAGAGTGCCAATGACAGCCAAGACTACTTTTTGGGTGGTAACAAGATGTCTTTATGGGCCGTTGCTGTTTCTGTGTTGGCAACGTCACAATCTGCAGCGACATTTCTAGGCGGACCTGACCAAGGTTATAGAGGCAACTTAACTTACCTTTCCTCAAATCTAGCCGGGGTGGTGGCGGCGATTTTTGTGGCCAAATTTCTGTTACCAAAATTTTACCAATATCGAGTTTTTACGGTGTATGAATTACTCGGTAAACGCTTTGGCGAAAACGCCATGTATCAGGCTGGTTTGGTATATTTATTTGGTCGTTTGTTTGCCAGTGGCGCTCGATTATTTATGGCTGCTATCGCCATTGCAATGATTCTGTTTGGGGATATTGCACCGGGTAGCGTGATGATATCCATTCTGATCATCGCCGCTGTTGGTTTTGCCTACACAGTTTACGGCGGAATCCGTAGTGTTATTTATTCAGACGTAGTTCAGTGTGTATTGTATGTTGGCGCTGCTACCATGGTTCTTATCTATTTGCTTACCAGTATCCCTGCTGATTTTTCAAGTATTATGCAGGCATTACAAAACCCTGCACCAGGGGAACAATCAAAACTCACCTTCTTTGATTTTTCTTTAGATTTCAGCAGTGCCGGCGTATTTTCAATATGGTCAGTGCTGACTGGCTTTGTCCTACTTAACATAGCGGCCTTTGGTTTGGACCAAGACGTTTCTCAACGAATGCTGACTTGTAAAGATGCGAATAGCGCGACCAAGGCTTTGGTCACCTCAATTATTATGGGAATTCCGGTTGTATTAATTTTCATGTGTATTGGCTTGTTGCTGTACATATATTACCAACGACCAGAATTGATGATGACAGCCTCAGGCTCCCCTATCCCCGAGTTCCAAGGCCAAACAGTGACTATCTTTATGTATTATGTATTGACGGATTTGCCTAACGGGATAAAAGCTGTTGTTACTATTGGCATAATTGCGGCAGCCCTATCTACGCTAAACTCGGGCTTAAACTCGATGGCGTCGGTGGCAGTGCAAGACATTTATAAAGATTGGATAAAGAAAGGTCAACCCTTAAGCGAACAACATCTGGTCGCAGCCGGACGAGTTGCTATGGGAATAGTGGCGTTAGCATTAAGTGCTATGGCAGCGCTTTGCTATTACTGGCAGCAATACACTGATATGCCGTTACTAAATTTTGCATTAAGTGTAATGGTATTTTCCTATAGCGGCTTGCTGGGAATCTATTTTACCGCACTCTTTACCAACAGAGGCTCTTCTAGAAGTATTCTATTAGCGCTTATTTTCGGATTTTTAACCCCTTTAAGTATGCAACCTTATATTATGAGTCTGTATCCAGAATCACTGCAGTTTGATCTCGGATTTTCATGGCAACTTATTATCGGAACATTAGTGAGTTTAAGTATTTGTATGTCGGCTAAATCAACAAATGCCAACTGGCAACAGGAGAGAATGGATGGATAATGCCGCGCTATTACAACAATTGGAAAAATTAGTTTCAGAGGGTCGAAATCCACGCACAATGAATCTCGATACCTTGTCTAGTTTGGAATTAGCGAAAATTATAAATGATGAAGACAGGGTAGTCGCAGATGCCGTGGCAGCTTGTATCGGCGAGATGGCTAAAACTATAGACGCAGTAGTAGCCGCCTTTAACAAAGGTGCTCGTCTAATTTATATAGGCGCAGGCACCAGCGGCCGCTTGGGCGTTTTGGATGCAGTTGAATGTCGCCCAACTTTCAGCGTTACAGACAATGTAGTGGTTGGCGTGATTGCAGGCGGTGAAAAAGCCCTAATTCATGCAGTTGAAGGTGCTGAAGATAATTACACTGGAGGTAAACAAGATTTAATTGCCGAAAATCTCAGTTCTGATGATGTGGTGATTGGTAGTTCAGCATCAGGTCGAACGCCGTACGTTATGGGCGCTCTTGACTATGCGAATGAACTGGGTTGTGAGACCGCTTGCATTGTATGTAATCCTGAAGCGCCATTATTGAAAACAGCCCAAATTGGTATTTGTGCCACAGTAGGGCCTGAGTGTTTAACTGGCTCAACTAGAATGAAATCTGGTACTGCGCAAAAACTTATCATGAACACTATTAGTACAGCTAGTATGGTCCGTATTGGTAAAGTGTATGAGAATTTAATGGTAGATGTTAATGCCACTAATGAAAAGTTGGTTGCACGCGCTATTCGTATTGTTATGCAAGCTACTGAGTGCAGTCAGCAACAAGCAGAAGAGGCCCTAGAAAAGGCCAACAAGAGTGCAAAACTGGCTATTTTGATGATACTTACCGGGCAAGATGTCGAGCAGGCTAAAGATTTGTTGGATGTGAATTCAGGTAATTTACGCAAGGCAATTTGTCGTTAATATGAAAATACTTCTGAGCATATTCATTTTCAATATTGTTTCGCTTTTTATGGTGGGCAATGCAACTGCCATTGAAACGGCATCAATTAAAGTAGGAGCTGCGCAACCAACAAAATACCTGCCATTGTTACAAGGCAAACGCGTCGGTCTGTTGGTCAATCAAACCTCTTATAACGGTGAGACTCATCTTGTAGATTTTTTGCAAAAAGAAGGCATAAACTTGGTTTACCTTTTTGCTCCCGAACATGGTATTCGCGGTAACCTAGGTGCGGGTGAAACCGTTGAAGATGGACGTGATGTAAAAAGTGGTTTACCCATCATTTCAATTTACGGAGATTCGAAGAAGCCCTCGCCTGAACTCTTATCAGATCTCGACATCATAGTGTTTGATATTCAGGATGTTGGCACTCGATTTTATACTTACATTAGTTCCATGCACTACATGATGGAGGCTGCGGCTGAAAATAATGTTGAATTTTTGGTGCTAGACCGCCCAAACCCTAACGGCATGTTCGTCGATGGACCAGTGTTAGAACCTGAATTTCAGTCGTTTGTGGGAATGCATCCAATACCAGTTTTACATGGTTTGACAGTCGCTGAATTGGCTAGGATGATCAAGGGAGAGAACTGGATAAATCAAGCTGAAGCGCTGCAACTACATTGGGTGAAAGTAGAGCACTACAACAAGCAAATGCCCTATGATTTACCAATAGCGCCCTCGCCCAATTTGCCTAATGCACAAGCGATCCAACTTTATCCGTCATTATGCTTTTTTGAGCCCACAGTTGTCAGTATTGGAAGAGGAACGGATTTTCCATTTCAGCTCATAGGACATGATCAGAAAAAATTGGGAAACTGGCAAATAACACCTAAATCTATGCCATCATCTGCACCTAATCCTAAACTAAAGGGAAAACAATTAGCTGCAATGGATTTAACCCATTCTTCGATCAAAGGCTTAGATTTGTCTTTGTTCATTGAGACCTTTCACAAATTTTCGGTTCAAGAATTTTATACCTCCACCAGCTTTATGGACAAGTTAGCAGGTACTGACAAATTGCGCCTTCAAATCGAACAAGGACTCTCCTTTGAAGAGATAAAATCAACTTGGCAGTCTGACCTTAAAGATTACAAACAAAAGCGAGCCCCCTATTTATTGTATGCAGAAGACTAAAGCGTTTTAGACATAATAAAGCCCAGCGGGTGCTGGGCTTTCTACATAATCGAATATCGATTTAGAGAGTATTTAAAATTACCACATTAGTGGCTAAGCTCCCCTGAAGCGGATTCAATGTGGGCTCGCACGAACCATTGAAACTGCTCCAGATCTGCTAGCTGACCGGTAATAATATCTTCAGATACTGGATCAAGTTCGGCTAGCGAATCTATTGCTGCTCTATGGTCGGCATTTACACCGTTATACACCTTGTCTAACGCCGCTAAATGATCTTTCACTAAAGCTTTACCAAGTTCGTAATCTTTCCAGCTACGTCTATCTACAATAGACTGTGGCGTGCCCACGGGGACTCCCCCTAAAGTTGCGATGCGCTCTGCTAATGTGTCGGTCATTTCACGCACAGCTTCGACCTGAGGGTCTAGCATTTCGTGGACGCCGATGAAGTTTGGCCCCACTACGTTCCAATGAACGTGTTTTAAAGTTAATTGAAGATCAATTAATGCGACCATTCTGTCTTCTAAAACCGCAATCGCATTCTGTGCGGATTTTGATTTAACACCTGGAGCGGTGAATTCAGCTACTTTATTAGAACTCATGATTTCTCCTTTGTTTAACGAATGAAATAAAGTGTCTTTGTAATGGAGTAATTGCAATTGACATGCCGATTCAAGTAAAAAAATCAAGCCCTTACTGGGCTTGGGCTTGATGGAGACTGAATTCAATAGTGAGAGTAAGTGGTCTGGATTTAATAGGAAAAATCTTCACACCTGTGTAAATTATGCTTGGTTATTTTACCTGAAATGCGGCTTCCCAATCTTCTGGGGATACTAATGTTACTTTTAATGCTAAGCCATCGATTAAAAGCGTTTTGGATGTCAGCTTTATAGTAAATTTGCTACTTTCATGGAAAATATAATATGAATCAGCATGTTTTACATAACTAAATTCTCTTATATCTTGGAGGCGATAAAGCAATTCCAAATTTTCACTTTTAGGACGAACAACTTCTTTTGGTAAAGGACGAAAAACGCATTCCCCTTGTTGCTCATTCCCTGCGAAAACGATAAACCCCAAATAACGATTCTTCGCGTCTTGAATAGCGAACCTCATAAGTTAAATGTATTCCATGGAAAGCTATTTAGCTCTCAATGTAGACACTGCATCACGGGTTTTTTCAAGCAGCACGCGGCGATCTGAATAGCGTTGCATCAATGCAATAAAAAGCACATCAATGACAAACTCTTGAGCGGTTCTTGCCAATATAGAAGAAATTCTTGTTGCCGCTTCTTCGGCCACCGAAAATAACCGAACGTTAGCCAGAGACGAAATAGGATTATCCCCGAACTTTGTGACTGAAATTATTTTGCTACCGCCCTTTTTTGCCTCTTTCACTACGTTCACCACTTCCGTAGTTGCGCCAGATTCACTAATAGCAAACACCACGTCATCTTGGTTTAAAGTGGAAGCAAGTGCTAACTGAGCATGCCCATCAATTTCCGAAAGTGCGGTAACCCCAAGCTTGTGTAACTTGAACACAAAATCTTTACCCACCAGTGCTGAACCACCTAAGCCTGTGACCAACACACGCTTAGCGTTATCAATGTAACCAACCGCTTTTTCAATTTGATTTTCTTCGTTCAAGGTCCGAGTTTGTTTTAATACATTGATTTTGCTGCGTAGTAACTTATCCGCCATGGTATGGTAATCATCTTCTATGGCAATGTTACCGTGCAATCTATGCTCATCATGAACCACATTTTTCGCATCTTCTAGTATGGCTAGTTTTAGCGCTGGATATCCTTTGTAATTGAGCTTCTGGGCAAACTTGACCACACTACTTTGGCTAATTCCTACAATTTCTGCGAGTTTTTGAGAAGACAGGTCGCGCAGTGCGGTTGGCGTTTCTACGATAAAGTTGGCTAATCGTTGTTCGTTGTTGGATAACTTAGGCATTACTGCTCGAATTTTAGAAAAAGCGGCCATTCTGGCTCCTATATTTTTATTTACGACGCACTGGACTTGAATAGATTATTCCTTTATTTATACTGATATTAGAATAACTATCAAGAATAAACTAGTCTGTCTTTCTGCTAGTGTACTAGGCTTAACTGAATGGATTTAAAATTTTTACTGAAAGCGTTGAATAAACCACACTTGGTTTTTCAGGATATCCAACCCCTAATTAAAACCTTATCTTCGCATTCAGCAGTTGAAGTAGAAGCTGTAGGAAATTCCTTTAGCGGTAAACCTATTTATCTTTTATCAATGGGACAGGGACCGACCAATGTGTTTTTGTGGACCCAAATGCACGGCGATGAAGCCACTGCAACTGCTGCAATATTTGATCTTATTGACCAACTTCTAAACGATAATGTATTACCTGACTGGCAAGAACGCTATCGGTTACACATATTACCTATGTTAAATCCAGATGGCGCCCAAAGAAGAACAAGACAAAATGCTCAAGCCATTGATATCAATAGAGACAGCATTAAGTTGCAAACCCCTGAAGGACGTTTGCTCAAAAAGTTAGTAAAAAAGCTTAAACCTGCCATTGGATTTAATTTACACGATCAAAGTCCATACTATCAGGTGGGCACCTCAGGGAATCCCTCAACAATTGCGTTTTTAGCCCCCGCGTTTGATCACGAAAAAACGATTTCCGCCGCTAGAGCGAGAGCTATGGCATTGATCCATCATATGAATCAGGCGCTGCAACCCTGTATACCTAATTCTGTTGCCCGCTACGATGACACCTATTCGCCACGCTCCTTTGGCGATTACATTGCAAGCTTGGATGTGAGCACCATCCTTATTGAATCCGGCGCGGCCAGTGGCGATCCGAACAGACAAATCGCTCGCGAAATGAATGTAAAGGCCATAATAGAGGCATTAAAGGTATTTCCTGCAATCGAAACAGCTGAATCGCTGGATGCTGAAATTTCCGACTATTTTAACATTCCAGAAAACGTCTCCGAGACCATATCAAGTGTGATCATCGATAAGTTACACTTCATTTGTGAAAACTCTTATCAAGCATCTATCAGCATTAAACAAACATCTCGTTGGTCTAATGAATTCTATATCGATGCTGTGGGTGATTTAGGTGTACAAGCCGGTTTAGCCTATTTTGATGCCAGTGATTTGAGTTATGAACCCGGCATGGTGCACGAAATAAATAACTACACTCGCATCACCAATGAGAGCTATCTTGATTGGTTGCGACAAGGGGTTATTCAATTTCAGGGTGAACCAGGTTTAATCGATAACCAATCTGATTACCAAATTCTGTGCAACCAACCGATACCCGCGTTGCCTAGAGCTTTGATTTTAGGTCAGCCAGCTTATTTTTTAATGCGCAAAGCCGGGAAAATAGTCGCTGCTGTTATCAACGGCAGATTAGTACATTTGTAATTAGGAATATTTTATTATTTAACATTAAGCTAATTAAGAATTTTTTATTATTTACTTAACCATAGATTGTGTTAGTTTGAACTATAAGACATCTTAGTCTTGATAATGATGCTGTTTGTTATCTTTTTACATGGATAACTTTCTCAATTTGAACATTTTATAAGTTGATTGAAGTTCGCTTTAGTCTAGGAAATAACGAGTGAAATTTACCCGGTTTTTGTGTTTTACATCTATTCTTTTATTGTTGCAAAGTTGCTCAAGTTCTCGTTACGAGCAACTGCCTTCCGAAAACTACAGTTTTAGGGTTAAGTCTTTAGTGCTGCACTTTACGGCCATTGATTACGCTACTTCTGTGAAATATTTGGTAGATAAAGGACATGTGAGTTCACATTACCTAGTGCCTGAAAAAAATGATCCTAGTTATCCCTATAGCAAATTAGAAGTTTTTCAACTGGTTGATGAAAACGAACGGGCTTGGCACGCTGGCGTCAGTTATTGGCAAGGGCGAACAGGGCTGAATGATACCTCGATCGGCATTGAAATAGTCAATGTACCTAGTTGCATCAATCAGGAAGACGTTCCTCATTATGCGCAATTTGAAAAAGGGCAGCTTTGTGTTTTTCCAGACTATGACCCGGAACAAATAGAGTTAGTGATCCAGCTCAGCAAAGATATTCTATCGCGCCATCCAGACATTGAACCCACGGCTGTAATTGGCCATTCAGATATTGCACCCTCTCGTAAAAATGATCCAGGCCCAAGGTTTCCTTGGTACCGTTTATATCAAGAAGGTGTTGGCGCATGGTATGAAAAAGATACTCTAGCAAAATATTGGCAAATGTTTTCAAAACATCCGGTTAATCTCGGATTACTGCAAAAAGCCTTATCAGATTATGGATACGGCATTACCGAAACGGGTGTCTTGGACAGTCAAACTATAGATACCATTTCAGCTTTTCAAATGCACTTTTTACCTTGGCAAGTCACTGGCAAAGCAGATGAAAGTACAGCTGCCGCCATATTCTCACTTATCGAAAAGTACTTCCCTAATAAACTAACGTCTTTGATGGAAAGATACGAAGAGGAAGTTGTCAGTCCACCAACGCCAATTGAAATTCAGGCAGGGCAACTAGATTTACTCTTCCCACTCCAGTATTCAAAAACCCGTCCACTGATGGATAATAAAGCAGACTTTTTCGCCTATAAAGGCAAAGGGGAAATGCGAATTCAAGCAACCCAAGATACGACTGCTGATATTTATATTAACGGAGAAAAGTTAAATCTAACCCTGCCGTTTAGCTCACAAATGCAATCTTACAATCTTGGAAAGCGCACACATACGGGATTAAATACCCTAGAAGTACGCAATATTGCACCAGAAGATACCGAGCTCAATATACAAATTGATTACCCAGAAATTAGCCTTGCCGAATCCGTGCCTTATGATTTTTCTGAGGTAGATGCCTTAATTCAGGAAGACATTGATAATGGTTTCCCAGGGGCTGTACTACTTGTACTTAAAGACGGCAAGATTATCAAGCATTCCGCTTATGGTTATCAGAAACGCTATGATGAAAATGGTATGCCACTAGCAAATCCTCAACCTATGCAAAAGGACACTATGTTCGACCTCGCCTCGAACACCAAAACCTTTGCCACTACTTTGGCCATCATGCATTTAGTGGATCAAGGTAAAATCTCATTACAGGCTCCTATTTCTCATTATTTGCCAGAATACTCAGGTGGTGGCAGGGACTCTCGTACGGTAGCAAGCCTATTATCTCATGCCTCAGGCTATGCCAGTGAAGTACAGTTCCACCGAGAGGACAATAGATATGGCAAAGCGTTTTTCTCGCAAAACCGTCAGTATACGGCGAATCTGTTAATGCAATCAGTGCCGTTAAACATTGGCAATTACGTTAAACAGACATACAGCGATACCAACTTTATGATTTTGGGCTTGTTAGTAGAACGAGTCACGGGCGTCGCTTTAGATGCTTATGTAGAAAACTTTTTGTATACCCCACTTGGTTTGACGTCAACTAAGTTCACACCTTTGCTTAAAGGGCACTTTGCAAATGAATTTGCCGCAACAGAATACGCCGGTAATACTAGAGGTGGACGCATTACCTTTGACAATATAAGAGAATATACGTTACAAGGCGAAGTCCATGACGAAAAAGCATTTTACGCCATGCAAGGGGTCGCTGGACATGCAGGGCTGTTTTCAAATGCAAAAGAAATGGCAGTATTGGCGCAAGCATTATTAAATGGTGGAGGATACGGAAGCACTCACTTGTTTGACCATAGCACGCTAAATCGTTTTGTTCACCCACATCATGCTGACGATAAATTTGGATTAGGTTGGCGACTGGCCAATGTAAAACAAAATGCTTGGCACTTTGGCCCCTATGCAAGTGCAAATGCCTTTGGACACACGGGGTGGACGGGTATAGCCACGGTAATCGATCCAGATTTAGACTTAGCAGTTATTCTGCTGACTAATAAAAAACATTCACCTATTGAAGGAACAGACACTGCTTTTGGCTTCACAGGTGATAGTTTTGCCACCGGTAAATATGGTAGTGTAATGACATTAGTGTATGAGGCCATACTTCATCACAAAAATAATAAGAAAAATTAAAAAGGATAACCGATAGTGGATTGGCTAAGCATTCTCCCACCTCTTATTGCCATATCAATGGTGCTTTGGAAAAAAGACGTAATTATGGCGTTGTTAGTGGCAGTATTAAGTGCCGAATTCTTACTTATTTTGAATACATCCGAAGCATCTTTTTTGTTGACGCCAATCAATACTATAGAACGCATTGTATCAACCGCATCTAGCGCGGGTAATGCACGCATCTTGATATTTAGTTTATTAGTAGGCGCGTTTTTAGCCTTTATCCGAGATTCAGGTGGGGTTACGGCCTTAGTAAATCGTTTGGTAAATTCTGGTATGGCATCAAGCAAAAAACGCACTGGCGCTATAACCATGTTTACTGGCATTGCGGTTTTTATCGAATCTAATTTAAGCGTACTCGCTGCTGGTATTATGGCCAGGGGATTATATGACAAGTTTAAGATGAGTCGCGCTCGCTTGGCTTATGTCATCGACTCAACTTCGGCGCCAGTTTGTATTCTTATTTTAGTTAATGGTTGGGGAGCCTATATTTTAGGGCTGTTATCAGCCTATGAGTTAGAACAAAATGCGCTTAAAATGTTGTGGTCATCTGTGCCTTATAATCTCTATGCCATCCTTACAATAGCCGTTGTTGGCTATACAATTTTTGCTGATAAAGTCCACGGCCCATTAAAAAAAGCGGAACAAGAACTAGAAAAGATCGACACTGAAATTGCCATTACCAAAGCAACTAAATCTCGTTACATGACGATCCCATTAGCCGTGATGATTTTTGGTACCCTATTTTTCATGTGGTGGACAGGCAATGGAGATTTCACCTCAGGAAGTGGCAGTAAATCAGTACTTTATGCGACTTTCTTAGCTTGTTTCGTTGGTTATATAATGTTGCTAATCAGCGGCAAAGAAAGCGTGCAAAGTGCCACAAAAATCGGTTTTAACGGCATGAGTGAATTACTGCCGCTAGTCACCATAGTTTTATTATCTATCACCCTAGGTGCTAGTTTAAAACAACTGGGCACTGGTCTTTTTGTTGCGGGAATCGTGGGTGAACATCTAGCCGCTTTTCTCATATTGCCAGCCTTGTTTATTGCTGGCGGTATTATTTCGTTTACCACAGGTACCTCATGGGGAACCTTCGCAATACTCATTCCGATCGGAATGCCCTTGGTACAAACCTTGGAGTTACCGCCAGAAATTGTCCTTGCAGCCATCTTAGGCGGCGGTATTTTCGGTGATCATTGCTCTCCCATCTCAGATACCACGGCAATCTCTTCATTAGCGGCTGGCTGTGATCTGTTAACACACGTGAAGACGCAACTGCCTTATGCATTGGGTGTAGGTTTAGCTACCATTCTTGGTTACACCCTAATGGGCGTATTTTTACTCTAATATTTAGACTCAATAATTCTTACAAGCACCTTTGTAAATTTCACAAGGTGCTTGCGGTTAAGATTCACCCATAATCAACTATTATCATTAATTTCAATAAGTTAAAGGAAGCTCAAGGTAGGAATATGTCTTGCAACTGAGTCAGTGAGTATCTAAATTCACTGATCAACAAAGGAGACATTATGAATACTCAACGTCCCCAAGCACAGAATATTGCTGAAATCATTAAAGTCATGCAAGGTGGTATAGATTTTTATCAAGAAGCGCAAAAGGAAGTCGACACCGACTACGTTCAAAGCGCCTTTCAAAGAATGATCAGAGAGAAAAAAAAGGCCATCGAAGATCTTCAACCCTTCGCCATTAATGAACAAGGGGAGCCAGAGGATGATTCACATTGGATGGTCGATTTACGAAAACATTATACCAAGTTGATTGGCACATTCAGCTCTGAGGAAGAGCACACTTATGTCAAACAGCTAGAAGAGGTTGAAGACAAAGTATTGGAAGTGCTTGATGACGCACTGGGTAAAACCCAGCCCACTGAATGCATGGAAGTGTTACGAAGAATAAGAGCTGCGGCGCAGCAACTGCACGATGAGATGAAGGCATTGCAACAAGCGACTGCTTAATTTTTTCGAAAGTGATAACAAGAGGGCATTCGCCCTCTTTTTGTTTTTTAGCTTGTGGTTTAATAAATCTAAGCTTCAGGTATGAATGTTCAGCCAATTTTAATAGTATTGATAAAATAATTCGTTAATTTCATGCAGGAGTTATAATGCGTGCCTTTGATGCCATGTTAAATGGCGATAAATATTGGATAAATGATCCAGAGTTAGTCGAGATTCGCTATCAAACCCGTGATCTAGTTGATGAATTTAATGCTTTGGGCGCTCGCGAAGTTAGTCGAAAGCAAGACATGATGAAACAAATTTTAGGAAAATGTGGCGATGATATCCACATCGAAAAACCTGTCCGATTTGATTATGGCAAAAATTTATTCATCGGTAGCCATGTTTTTATTAATTTTAATCTAACTGTCGTTAATCCAGCGACCGTAACCATTGGTAATCATGTGTTTATTGGACCTAACGTAGGTTTATATACAGCACATCATCCATTAGATGCCGAAGAAAGGGACAAACATATAGGGTTTGCCGAACCCATTGTAATTGGAAATCATGTTTGGATTGGCGGCGACACTACCATTCTACCGGGCGTTACCATAGGCGACGGCTGTGTCATAGGCGCTGGCAGTGTGGTCACTAAAGATGTGCCTCCAGGCATGTTAGCTCTGGGTCAGCCATGCCGTCCAATACGCCAAATTGAGGCTAAAATTTAAAGTAATTCAAGCTTTACAAGTTACCCGAGAAATATGTATTTCAACTAGGATAACTCTCGGGTACTGTCTCTCACAATGAGTTTGGGGGAAAGTAGATGTTCAATTTCTTTTGGACCTGAGCCATAGGCATGTTCTAAGATCCAATGGGCAGCCATGGTACCTATTTTGTGCATTGGATATTCAACTGTTGTGAGTTTTGGCGTTAGATAATTTGCATAGTTAATATTATCGAACCCAACAACAGATATATCTTTTGGCACCTGTTTACCTGCGACTTCTAAGGCATTTATTGCGCCTGCTGCCATTTCATCATTACCACAACTAACGGCAGTAAAATTAAGCCCTTTTTGTAACAATAAACGAATACTTTGTTCGCCAGATTGGGCTGAGAAATTGCCTTCAAAAGTAAGTTCAGGATCAAACGGCAAATCGTATTCATTTAGTGCCCTTTTATGACCGGCCAAACGTGCCTTACTGTCAGCTTTGTGCAAAGATCCCGATATGTAGGCAATATCTTTATGTCCTTGTTCAATTAGATGACGGGTGGCGAGATAGCCACCGTGTTGATTGTCTAAGCTAGTGCAGTTTTCCCCAATTTCAGGCACAAATCGGTTTACTACTATTAACGGAATTTCTTGTTTCACCAGTTAAATTAGATATTCATCAGTTACTGCTTCGACGTGCAATATTAAGGCATCGCAACGACGGCTCAATAGCGCTTCAATTTCTTTAATTTCTGCTTCTTCGTCACTGTGCCCCGTCACCACAAACATATTCTTGTTGGCTGACCTTAATACTTCTTCTGAACCCGCCATCATTTCGCCATAGAACGAACCATGGAGTTCAGGTACCACATAGCCAACTGTATTGGTTTTATTGGATGCAAGAGAAGCTGCAATAACATTGTGACGATAGCCAAGCTTTTCCATGGCTTTATGCACCAGCACTCGGTTTTTCTCTTTTACTGTGCCGGTATTGTTGATAACTCTAGAGACGGTCGCGGAAGACACTCCAGCCAGTTCACTTACCTGTTTAATAGTTACCATTTATGATTTTCCTTTGCACCTACTTTATCTTTTACCTTGACGGTATGCTATGTTGAAATGGTATCCGTATTCACTTTTGCGCAATAATACAATTTTAGTGGTCACTTATGGTTCTCATCTGGTTTTTAGCTGTAAAGATAATTGTCTTGGTTAATCCATTTTGCCACGACTTATTTCATAAAAAATATCCAGTGCGTTGTTTACGCCACTCGTTGCTTCGACATAGAGTTGTGGTAATAGCTGATACTTTAATATCACCACACTTGCCGCATCGAAAACACCAACCCCATAGGTAATTTGCAATTTTTCCGAAATACGCCCTGTCAATTGAAGCTGAGTGCCATCCCCTTGGCCAGCAGTTTGGATATTTAAAGAGTCGAAACCGAGTGCGCGGCCAAATTGGCTAATACGGTTTTCACTGCGGCCAACACCAAAACCCACTAACACATTAATGAGATTAGTATTGATATCTCCCGCTTCACCATCCAGATCTTGTCCCTGCAAAAGATAGGATATTTGTCGTGCTTGGCTCATGGGTGGATCTGAAAATAATTCGACTTTGGGTATGATTGGATTCCCCGTAACACGAACACCAGCGACAACATCCCCAGTTGTATTTAATGGATTTCTGATTGCACTTACATCAAATTGAGGCAAGCTTGGTTCACCGTTAAAATGAATACTGCCTTCTTGGATAACTAAATTTTGTCCCCAAGCATCATAACTTCCATCTAAAATATTTAAATAGCCATTCAAATAGGTTTTCATCGGTTGATAACCCTCACTATTTTCCCTTTGCTTCTGAATGACAGTTAATTCTAAATCTCCACTGAGCGAAGCTTTCAAATCCAATGCATCGATATTAACGTTCCCTTTTTCTTGCGGGTCAACTTTAATATTCATCGCAATATCAAGCCCAAAGGGTATTACTGGCTCGGGCGTCACTTCGCCTATCACAATAACATCGGACGAAGGCGAGCGTGCAGATTCTGGCAATTGATCTATTTTGATATCGGTTTTTTCAATAACGATCTCGCCTTTAACCATGGCTTTTTTGGTATCAACATCAAACACTATATCTGGACTGATATCTGCTTGATGTTGCTTGTAAGCTAATTGTACTTTACTCCCGGTAATTTCACCTCTAGCTGCAAATTCTTCACCGAAATCTACATTAACAGAATAATTTGCCTCTCCTTTTCCTAACAGAAATCGCCCCACAACATCTGCAGATTGACCTTTAAATTCGATTGTTTGGTTAAAGTTAGTCAATGGATAAGTGTAGGCATCAAGAATAAGTTCCCCTTGCTCCACTATCAACTCACCTGATAGTTCAGGTTTTGCGATTTCTCCAGAGAATCCGACCGAACCATTTACCATGCCTTGCAAAGAATTCACTACTGGAATAAAACGTTTAAGTAACGAAAGGTCTACACCTCGAATACTGAGTTGACCTTGATGGGTTCTAGCATCTGGTGTTAACTGCAGCCTAGATTGCAAACCTACAGCGCCAGTCGCTGTTGTACCAGCAAAAACATTAGTGATTAACTCTTCTTTTAACAGATGCATATTGGCAACAATAGCTGTCAGTTCTAATCTATGCTCTGGTGTATCTAATCTACCTTGTAGGAGATTAGTCACTAGAAAATCAGCCCCTTTTTGGCTGTCATAGGTACCTTCTAATTTGCTCGATAACAACACATCACTTGTGTCCATTACCAACTCCGGCAAAAAGTAATTCATCAATTTGCCTAGGTTGTAATCAAAGCGAGCACTTACTTTAGCTTTTTGATTTTGATAGTTTGCTTGATCAATACAAAATTCTGTATTTTCATCCTCGCCATCCCAACAAGCGGAAGAAACGGTGTAAGAATTCTGTTTTACGTTCGCATCTATGTTGGCTGCAGATTTAAGGGTTAATCTGATAGCGTCGTGCTCAAATTCACTTTCTTCTAATTGCCCTTGCCAATGCAAATCGTCGAGTGACACAATTCGTCCTGTTAAGCGCTGCAAGGTTTCTACTTGAGGATGCTTGGCTGTAATAGACAAATTGTGTTGTTCAAGATCTCCTGAAAAAGAGATCTCGGCATTCTCTAAAGTTTGCCCCTGAATTTCTGCGGAGGCAACTTGGATCTGAATATCGCTAAGCCAATTTTCACCACTGTCGATTGCGGCAGTTATATCAATATTTTCGACTTCATCTCCAGCGAAACTTAATTTTTGTCCTGATGTTTGAATATTAAATCTCGGCCGATATAAATTACCTTCAATTACGCCTTCCAAACGTAAACTACCAGCGAGTTCTTGATGCAATACAGCTAACTGTTGTGCCTGCAAGTCTATTTCAAGATTTGATTCTACCGCTTGCGCCCATTCAATGGTCGCTTGCCAAAGTTTGGATGAAGGTAATTTAGTAGTACCTGTTAAATTTAGCTGATTATCTCCAAGAGATAGCTGTAATCCTTTGATTTGAACTTGCCCACTTTGCAGGAGTTTAAGTTCGCAGTTTGCTTGTAGTGGCTTTTCTAGATAAATCCCGTTTACATCATCACAAGTGAGATCCAACGTCATACCTTGCTCATTGATGGCAGTTGCGAATTCTAGGTTGCCATTTAGATTTGCCGGTAATTGTTGATGTAACAAATTAAGGGCCAATCCATCAATATCTACGTTATATTTATTGGTTAATTGTTTTTGTTGGTATTGTGTTTTTCCGGTGAGATTAAGCTCCCCTAAAGCACCCGTTATAATCAAATTATTTGCATCCACTTCGACTTGCTGCGGGTAAATCCCAATCTCACCTTGGATGTTAGAACTATTTTGTTGCTGAGCTATCTCAGGATGCTCTAATTCAATATCGATACTATTGTTATAGCCATCACGCCAATTACCCTTAATTGCAATTTGACCTTGTCGAATATTGGCATCTAAGGGAATATCTAAAAACTCTAACAACGAAGCAGTGTTAGATAAGTTCATCTGAATGTCTAAGGGTAAATTATCTTTTTCAAAATCGGTTTGTACTTTTGTCTGAAGTATCTGCGCATTTTTATCGCTGATGTTGACAGCAACTTCTTTTAAATCGCCTTCACTTGTCAGAGTTAATCTATTGTTTTGCTTACTGACATCTAGGTTGAGTTCATGGCTAAAAGCCTTATCCAAAGCCAGGTTAACAGCATAGCTTATTTGACTATCAGCAAGCCCTTGATGAAGCTGTAACTCTCCGTTTGAATCCAACTTTTGATTTTGAAGTCTTAGCTGGCTGTTAAGTTCACTGATGACCATTGTGGATTGGTTATCATTTGCCACCTGATTAAACTTGGACAATGACAATTCTGAAATCTCAGCGTTTACCGGTATAAACACGTCTGGAATTTGAATTTGTGGTGCTTGCTCCAGCTGAGCTACCAGAGTATCTAACCAGAAACTCTGTGGCGATTGTGAAGATTGCTGACTTGCTTGTGTCGTTGGAGAACTAAAAACATTCAGTTGTTGCAACTGGATTCGCTGTACTTGAACGTCTGGTCCTTGCATGGAAGCTTGCTTAATAGCTAGAGCATCCAACGAAACCATGGGCTGGTTAGCGTTTAAAAAAACAAAGCTGTCAATTGAAAACTTATCTAAAGAGACAGCTAAAGGCAGTTCAATATAGCCATTTTCTGAAGCCTCCGACGAGCTTTCTTGGGTGCCAGTTTGATCAACTGCAAGTGAGCCTAAGTGCAAATCATTTACACATAAATTTAAGTCAAATAAACACGTCAGCTTAAGGTCAAGATTCACATCTTTTGCTCGAATATCTATAGTCGGGGTTTGTATATTTAATTCCTCAAACTGTAAATTTGAATATAAGCTGCCTTGTATCCCCTGATATTCAAGGTCAATCATTGTTGAGGCTATACTTAATCCCGCTTTTACTCCCCATTGTGTTGGAAGTAACAAAATCAATCCTGCAATAAGTGCTAACAAACCAAGAAAAACTATCGCAAGCCATTTAGTTATTTTGCCTAGCATCAAACTATACCCCTGGCCCTATATCTAAATGTAACCGCCACGTTTTTTCCAACTGACTATCACCGCGAGCGATGTAAACTCTTACCGTGCCAATGGGAGACAGATAATGTGCACCAATGCCAACACCATAAGCAAGATCGCTAGCAAATTTTTCAGTGGCATTGCCCACATCTGCAAAAACAGCTGCTCGCCAATTATCTGCGACCTTGTATGCATATTCGGCACTTGCAACCGCTAAATAACGACCACCAATTAATTCGATTTGCTCTTCTGAGTCTTCAATTACCCGTCGGTAATCGGCTAACTCGTTAAGTCCAAATCCTCGCACACTTTGATCTCCCCCAGCAAAAAACCTTTCCGTTGAGGGGACTTCTTCAAAACTGTTAGTGGCGATCGCGCCAGCATCTGCTCTAAAAATAAATCTATGCTCACCAATACTTCGAATCCACTTAGTGCGGATTAGCAATTTGGCAAAATCAATATCGGATAAGATCTCTTTTGATGCGCCGGATATTGTTATCTGTTGACGGTCGCCCCAATCAACAAATATATCCCCTCTTTTACGTAACCGATTTACGGTAAACCCTGGCATCAATAACGCAGTCGTAATGCGCTCATCTTCTAAACCTTGACTAAATCTTTCTTGGCTATAGCGTAAGAAAGTTATGTAGTCCCAGCCACCTTCTTCCTCTGCGCCAAATTGTCGCTGAATAGCCAAACTCACATTGTCACTTTCAGTCTGGTTTTCGCTGACTTTTTTGTATCCAAGTTGGATATTCACAAAATCATTTAATGGATTACCTTTAGGCATACGATAACCAAACTCAATTGATTGCTGAGGTCTTGATACGAACAGGTTTGTGGTGAAGGCATGTCCATCCAAGTTTACCCAAGGTCGCTGCCATTCAAAGGTAAAACGAGGTCCTGTATCTGTTGATACACCCAAGCCAAAATTGTATTTATTTTTTGCTTTTGGCGACAATATTACTTCGATAGGAACCACGCCATCTTTAGCCTTTTCAGCGTTTGCTCGAGCAATAGCTCTATCAAAGTACCTTGTGCTTTGCATATCGATAGAAAACTGGCTAATTTTTGACTGATCAAAATACTGACCCTTTTTAAATGTTTTTACTTCTTCTACTAAATCTTTACCTGTCGTGCTTTGCAAATATTGCAAAGCACCAAACTTATAACGTTGCCCAAAATTAAAGATCCAATGAATTATCGCTTCAGAGGTGCCGCTTTCTTTTTGGGGTTCAATAATTAATTTATGTAGCGGAAAAGAAAAATCAAAAAAACCATAAAGCAGCGCATAAGAACGTAATTTTGCTTTAACAGACTCATATTCTTCATGGTTTAACACCTGACCTTTAAAGCCTTTGAGTTTATTCACTATGTTAAGCAAATCTTGTGGCATGGCATCGGCTGCCACCTGTTCTAGGTCATTAACCAAGACCACATTCGCAACCTTAGTTTGATTTCCTAAGGAGACAGCTATTTTCCACGTAAAGGTTGAGCTGGCATCGTCATTTTCTTGCTCATCGACGAGAGTTACTTCGATTTCAGCATCGTAATAAGCATAAGCGTCCAGTGCTGTGCTCACTTCTTGTTTTATTTCTTTGGCATATCGCTCATAGTTCATGCTAGCAAAAGGATCTGAAAGATCATTCAGATAGGCGCGAATATTAGACTCAATATCACCTGAAGAAACACCTTCAATTTCAAAATTCTGCTCTGCATTTACCTTAAATGCGAAGATGAATATGATGCAGGCGATAAAGTAAATAGGGTTCCTGTACTGCAGACAAAACCTCCAAAAAATCTGTAAAACCATCCTAGCGATCAGTTACTTCTCGCCAATATCTGTCCTAATATTCTCATCACTGCAAGGACGCAGTATTTAAGACACAAGGATGTGCAACCTACCCTTTTGCCACGTCTATTGCCTTGACCTTTTCTGCCTGTTTGTTAGCAGATTATATTCACTCAAAGTGAGGACAATATTATGGAAAATATTAAATCAATCCTAAACCTACTAATGGTATCAGTCAGAGCTTGTCTATACCAGACGAGTTCCGCTGGAATAGACGCTTTCATTTAGCTTAATCCGCATAATTTATGTCGTCTACAACAAACTTGATAGCTTATTGCGAACCTCAGATTAAACAGACGACTAAGGTATTTTCTCTATCACTCAACAACGAAAAGGGTAATTTACCCTGAGCATCGAATATGAAAAAACTACTTATATTAGGTGACTTACAAAGTCCAGAAGTTCAATCAATCATGAAAATTTGTCGCGACCTTGAGCATCATGTATTTGTCTTAAATACTTCCGATGCTGCGCAATTAAACTTGCTTCATTTTGATGTCACATCAAACGCGCTTTTTCTAGATCAAGTTGAAAAACTTTGCGACTTCGATGCGGTTTATTGGCAGCAGGTAACACCTATCAAATTTGGCCTCTGTGCAACCCCTAATTTAATAACTTATTGTAACGACGAAAGCGCCTATATTGATCACATTCAAAGAGAATATGCTAGCTTGATTCAAATTCTACTCAGTGAATATAGAATTGCTTGGTTTAATGGTTGGCATGCGCTGCAATTCTACCGCGCTAAGCCTAGACAGCTGACGCTCGCACAAAGCCTAGGTGCTAACATTCCACCCACTCTGATTACAAGCAATCCGAGCACAGCCCATAGCTTCATCGAATCTCAACAAAATGTTGTCGTGAAACCTGTGTTGGGCGGTGCAACAACCTTTACCTTATCAAAAGAATACAAACAATTAGAAGCAATACAAAAATGGTGTACTCAACCGGTGACCTTGCAATCCTTTGTATTAGGGAAAGATATTCGTACCTATGTGATTGGCGATGAAGATTTTAGTTTTATTATTCATAAGCAAACCGAAACCTTTCAGTCTGTTGGAAAAACAAAGAATCATGTTATTGATGTAGAACCGATAAATCTGCCTAGCAGTATCAAACAATTGGCTCAAAGACTAATGCGAGCCTTTCACATGCGGTGGACAGCTATTGATTGGCGATTAACTCCTAAAGGAAACTTTGTGTTTATCGCCGCAGATCCTATCCCTAGATTCGTGGAAAATGAAAAATTAACCAATATCCCTATAAGTGAGAAGCTCAGCTTACTCTTATCTAGCACATAATTCGTTTTGCATAAAAAAGCGCTACTGAAGTAACAGTAGCGCTAGTTAGTTGTATCAAATTATAGAATAAAGCGACTAAGATCTTCGTTATCCACTAAGGCTTCTAAGTGGGCATTCACATATGCTTCATCAATTTCAAAAGACTCACCACTTTTATCTGAAGCTTCGAAACTGATATCTTCCATGAGTCGCTCCATCACTGTATGCAAACGACGAGCACCAATATTTTCAGTCTTCTCGTTCACTTGCCATGCTGCTTGAGCGATTCTTCTAATACCGCTTTCAGCAAAATGAATATTTACGCCCTCAGTCTGCATGAGCGCTTTATACTGTTCAGTAAGTGAGGCATTTGGCTCTGTTAGAATTTTAACAAAATCATCCACATTAAGCGCCGAAAGCTCGACTCTTATGGGTAAACGGCCCTGTAATTCTGGTATAAGATCCGATGGTTTTGCCATTTGGAAAGCACCTGAGGCTATAAACAAAATGTGATCGGTTTTTACCATACCGTGTTTAGTCGAGACGGTAGAACCCTCAACTAAGGGTAATAAATCTCTTTGCACCCCTTCGCGACTCACATCAGCCCCGCCAGTACCTTCTCGTTTACAGATTTTGTCAATTTCATCAATGAAAACGATGCCGTTTTGCTCTAACGACTCAATAGCTTGTTCTTTTAAATCTTCTTGGTTAATCAGCTTGGCTGATTCTTCTTCAACAAGAAGTTTAAAAGCTTCTTTAATTTTAAGCTTTTTCTTTTTCTTCTTGTCGCCGGATAGATTTTGGAACATACCTTGAAGCTGATTTGTCATCTCTTCCATACCAGGAGGAGCCATTATTTCAACACCGACTTGGGGTAAAGCGATATCTATTTCGATTTCGGTATCATCAAGTTTACCTTCACGTAATTTTTTACGAAAAGATTGTCTTGCTCCTTTTTCTCGCTCTTCGGTAGTTTCTTTTTCACCAAAATAGTCTTTTGCAGGTGGTACAAGTATATCCAACACCCTTTCTTCAGCGGCTTCTTCAGCTCGGTATTTGACCTTTTTTGCAGCAGTTTCTTTAGTCATTTTAACCGCTATATCTGCAAGGTCACGAACAATGGATTCGACCTCTTTACCTACATACCCCACTTCAGTGAACTTGGTAGCTTCGACTTTGATAAAGGGGGCATTGGCTAATTTCGCCAAACGACGAGCAATTTCAGTTTTACCAACGCCAGTTGGACCAATCATTAAAATATTTTTAGGGGTAACTTCCTGACGTAACTCAGGTTCTAATTGCATTCTTCGCCAGCGATTTCTCAAGGCGATAGAGACTGCTCTTTTGGCGTCAGCTTGACCGATAATATGGTTATCTAACGCATGCACTATTTCTCTCGGTGTCATTTCAGACATAGGGTAAACCTCTGAATTTCTTTTTGGTTATTGGACGCTTTGAACTTAATAATCCAATACTTCTACAGTTTGTGAATGATTGGTGTAAACACAGATACTACCAGCAATGGTGAGCGCCTTAGTCGCAATGTCTTTTGCACTTAACTGGGTGTTTTCCAATAAGCCAGTGGCTGCAGCTTGGGCGTAGGGACCGCCAGAACCAATGGCAATTAAATCATGTTCAGGTTGAATTACGTCACCGTTCCCAGTAATGATCAAAGATGCGGAGTGATCAGCTACCGCCAGTAATGCTTCTAGACGCCTTAACGCACGATCTGTTCGCCAGTCTTTGGCAAGCTCAACAGCAGCTTTGGTCAAATGTCCCTGATGCATTTCAAGCTTAGATTCAAAGCGCTCGAATAACGTAAATGCATCTGCGGTTCCACCAGCAAAACCTGCTAGTACTTTGTCATGATATAAACGTCTAACTTTGCGTGCATTTCCTTTCATCACAGTGTTACCAAGTGATACTTGACCATCACCAGCTACCACTACTTGATTATCTCGGCGCACAGAGACTATTGTTGTCATTTAAAAACTCCTCACAAAGGTCGCTCTAGTTAAAATTGCGACTCCAATGAGAATGTAAGTGGGGTATAAAGCGAATTTTTCAAGCGGGTTGCGCAAACTTAAATGTTACCAAATTTTGCAACCCACTATTTTGTTTCGGCGTAATTCGTGTCGATGTTTTTCTGCTAGACGCTTTTTATCGTAAGGGCCCAAGACAACGCGGTACCATCGACCATTGCTACCATTACTTTCAATCACCTCGGCTTCAAGATTTACTAATGCAATCCGAGCTCGAAGTTCTTCTGCTTGATCGTTTACCCTAAATGAACCGCACTGCATGATGTAGAGTTTATCCGAGTCTGGAATTTCCTCTACGTCCACCTCGACTGAATATTCAGGTAATGCGTCAATAAATGCCCATTCTTCTTCGTGAAGAATAGGTAAAGGATCTTTCGGACCTTCGACAAAACGCGGTTGTTCAGCCGGCATTTCAGTTTCAGCTGATACAGGTTGTGAACTCTCGGGGGGAGTTATCGTTTCTTTTTGTAACGAATAAAGCGCAAACACAAAACCGCACACAAGTGAAAGGGCAATCATCATCCGAAACCAAGGTGTTCCGGACGTATTGGATGTTGTCTTTTTCTTTGTTTTTTTAGGTTTTCGTTTAGGCTGTCCTCGCTTTACATAATCTTGTGGCGCCATAGCGGTAAATTACCATTCCAAATTTAATTTGTTTTTTTATTATGAAGACATTCTAAAAAATTTTAGCGCGGGTTGCTTACTATTTTTTCGATATTTTGATGTGGAATAAAAATATGCTGAAATCCCTAGCTAAAATCTTGGGGTTGCATATCAAGGTGCCAACGTATTCGGCTACTTAATTTATGCCCTTGTAATTCGCGCATAACCTGTTGCATGCAAGATAAAATATATTGACGAGACTGACTTTGCACAACCACTTGAAAACGAAATCGTCCTTGTTTTTTTTCTATCAGACAAGGCAATGGACCTATTATTTTTGCTTGTTTAAATTGTCCCAACATCGCAACCGCATAATCTAAAAACGTAAGCACTTTTTCCTGATCAAGGTGTTCCGCTCTTAATAACACCTGAAAGCTGAAAGGAGGTAAGTTTGCACTTTTTCGTTCCTGCAACATAGTACGAGCAAAATCACCGTATCCGTTTTGTACCATATCTTGTAACAATGGATGCTGAGGTTGATGAGTTTGCAACCAAACTTCTCCTGGTTTATTTGCACGACCAGCACGTCCGCTGAGTTGAGTTATGAGTTGCCCCATTTTTTCAGGGGCTCTAAAATCAGCACTAAACAGCAAAGTATCTATATTGACCACTATTGCCAAGGTGACATTTGGGAAGTGATGCCCCTTAGATAAAATTTGTGTTCCAATTAAAATTTGATGTTTATTTTTATTAATCTTGTCTAGCATTTCAGCGAGACGTTGCTTACTGCGCGTAGAGTCACTGTCGATACGAACACAAGAATACTCTGGAAACCGTTGAGTTAAAAATGCTTCAAGTTGTTCCGTTCCTAGCCCATCTGTAGACAGATCTGAACTTCCACAACTGGCACATTTATATCGCATAGCCTTGTGTTCACCACAACGATGACACTGCAGGTTATTCGCGGTTCTATGCACGGTATACGGATAATCACATCCGGCGCAGGTTACAACATGCCCACAATGATGGCAAAGCAACGAAGGCGCGAATCCTCTTCTATTTACAAATAAAAGTACTTGATTGCCTTGCGCTAACTGAGTCTCAATTTTATTTATCAATCCTTCCGCTAGACCGGCCTGCAATGATACGCCACTGATATTCAGTAAATGTTGCGTCGGCATGCTTGCGTGGCCTGCTCGTTGATGTAGATGAAGATGCCTGTATTTTTTACTCAGGGCATTTTGCAAGGATTCTAACGAAGGGGTAGCACTGCCCATAATAAGCGGAATGTTCGAAATTTTTGCTCTATATACCGCCAGATCTCTGGCGTGATATCGCAAACCATCTTGTTGTTTAAATGACTCATCATGTTCTTCATCCACTATTATCATTGCTAGACGATGCATGGGTAATAACACACTGGATCTTGTACCTATAACAATTCCAACATCTCCACGCCTAGCTTGATGCCAAACGGAGAGTCGCTGAACATCTGTTAATCCAGAATGAATGCTCGCCACAACCGGCCCAAACCTTTTCTCAAATCGCGCAACTGTTTGGGGTGTTAAACCGATTTCAGGCACCAATATAAGCACTTGGCCACCGTGTAATATGACTTCCTCAATCACTTGAAGATACACTTCTGTTTTACCGCTGCCTGTTACACCTTCCAGTAAAAAGCAATTAAATCCAGAGGATTCATTGATACTGCTAATAGCCAAAGATTGCTCCACATTGGCGTGATGTTTTTTATCAAGAAGAATCTTCTGTTGCCAATTTATTCTTGCTGCTTCTTTTTGCCAAGCGGTGATCAAATGCTTTTCTTTTAGGTTTTTAATCACTGCGTCGGAAAAACTCGCTTTTATTTGGGCCAGAGGCAGCGCGGACTGTTGTAGCAGAGTAAAAAGCTTGGCCTGCTTTGGCGAAGCAGATAATTTATCGATCTCTGCCTGCTCTGCATTTTCCGCCGATAACATTTCCTGTTGATATTCAGTCAACTCAACATTCTTTCTTAACCGCACAGGTAAAATACTGTTGAGCACTTCACCTATCGGATGCAAATAATAATCTGATAACCACTTAGCTAGCTGCATTTGATGAGCATCAACGCTTGGGACCCTATCGAGCACTTTCTTTAAATATTTATATTTTTCATTATCAGCTTCCTCAACAGTCCTTGGTGACTCAAGGCAAACCCCAACCAAGGTCTTGCTACCGAAGGGGACAAGCACTCTAACACCTGAAGACAAAGGCGTATCTTCAGGTAGCGTTGGCACCATGTAATCAAATGGTTTTGCTAAGGGAACAGGAACGGCTACAGAAACTAATTTCACATGGATATTTACTAGAAAGTCATTATAAGAATAGTAACAGTTTGCATGCTTTTACTCTACTGACCGTTTTATCGGTTTATCTGCATTGCAACAAAAAGCTTGCTGAGTGCGGTATATTCATATAAACTTCGCGCTCCAAAATTACCGGCAACTGTTTGTAACGGTCGCCATATTAAATAATAACGTCTGGTGTTTAGCTTCGGGCTTTATAGCGAGACGGCCTAGAATTAAGGTATTCCAATGAAACAAGGTATTCATCCTGAATATAGCGAAATAACAGCATCTTGCTCTTGTGGTAACGTGATGAAAATTCGCTCTACTGTAAAAAAAGATTTGAACCTGGACGTATGTTCTGAGTGTCATCCTTTCTATACTGGTAAGCAACGTAACGTTGATACTGGTGGTCGAGTTGATCGCTTTAAGAAACGTTTTGGTGTTTTGGGTAAAAAATAAGCCCAAATTTCTTTTGAAAACGCCCTCAAATAAGAGGGCGTTTTTTTTCTCTTTTTTCGTTATCTATCTTTTCACAAATTCTATTTTTACCTGTCACATTCTAATAGCTTAACTATACTTAAACTGAAGTGTATAAAAGTAACTTCCATAAAATGCAAAAAGGTGGCTAATTTATGGGACTGAAATTAAATCAATTGTTATTTGCGTATGAAAACCTTACGTCCAACGACGTTTCAGACACAATTAACGCAAATAAATTGATTCAACAAATACTCAAGGCAACACGTGTTCAATTTAATATGGAAGTGGCCTTCGTATCTCGATTTATCGACAATGCTCGGGTTTTTCAATACGTTGATTCAGGCAACAATGTTGATATTATTTCTATTGGCGATAGTGACCCACTCGAAGAATCTTATTGCTACCTAGTAGCCAAAGGAATTACGCCGGAACTGTTAACTGATGCGCAGAAGGAACCTAGTGTAGCCCATTTGGCCGCTACCAAGGCAGTTCCCGTGGGCGCTCATATGAGCGTTCCCATTATATTGCCAGACGGAAATTGTTTTGGCACATTTTGCGTTTTCAGCCGTTCAGCAGATGAATCGTTGGGAAAAATTGACCTTGAAAGCTTTCGATTGATTTCTCAAATCGTGACTAACCTTTTATCTGATATTGCACAAACACAACTCCAATTTGATGAAATTAGAACAAAAGTGGCTTACATCATCACTGAGAATAAGACCAGTTTAGCATTCCAACCTATAGTCAACATTAATTCGCCCGACACCACTATAGTAGGGTTTGAAGCCTTATGTCGTATTGATGGGGTGAATTGGCATCCTAATGAATTATTTGATAAAGCAATATTAGTTGGCTTATCTATAGAACTAAATCAAAAGATAGTAAATGCCGCTTTTAGCTACTTAGATCAGCTTAAACAACACCAGTATATTGCGATAAATTTAACCCCTGATTTTATTATCTCAGATGAATTTTTAGACCTATTTAAAAACAGAGATTTACATCAAGTTGTTATTGAAATTACAGAACACATAGCAGTGAGCAACTATCCCAAGATGATGGAGCATTTAAGGGTTGTTAAAACCTCTGGGGCTCGTATTGCAATTGATGACGTTGGTGCAGGCTATTCTAGCTTCCGACATATATTGCAACTTCATCCAGATATCATAAAGATAGACCGTAGCCTAATTGAGATCATTGACCAAGACATAGAAAAACAACGTTTACTAAAAGCTATTTTATTATTTGCCAATCAAATGGAATATAAGGTGGTTGCTGAAGGTGTAGAAACCAAAGCAGAACTGAGAACGTTGCACCAAAGTGGCGTGAATTTAGTGCAGGGATTTTATTTCGCCAAACCCCAAATATTGTCAAATCTTGACCATTTTGAATTTTAGCGAGCTGACTAAAGAGCGGAAAAATACAACAACCCAACATTCATTAGATGATTGAAATCTATATTTATCATTTTCAATATTAATGTAGGCTGCGCATTTTTAATAAAATCATAGTGTTAGCTATATTTAATTCTTCTAAGCCTTTGCTAGCAAAGAGATTTCATCCTGCTCTAGTTATGGTATCTTAAGCTTGTATAAACAAAGTATTAACAAAATATAACACGTAAGGCTTTTTCTAATGTCAGACTTTCGCCAGCAAGCCCTTGATTATCATGCCCAGCCAACGCCGGGAAAAATCAGTGTTGAAATCACTAAACCAGCCGCCAACGTTAAAGATTTAGCATTGGCATATAGTCCTGGTGTTGCAGAGCCAGTAAAAGAAATAGCAGCCGACCCAAATGAAGCTTATCGTTATACCGCCAAAGGCAATCTGGTCGCTGTTATTTCTAATGGTACTGCAATTTTAGGCTTGGGAAATCTAGGACCACTGGCATCAAAACCTGTTATGGAAGGTAAAGCCTTATTATTTAAACGCTTTGCCGGAATAGACTCTATCGACATTGAAGTAAAGCACCGCACTACAGAGGAATTTATCAATACTGTCGCCAATATTGCAGACACCTTTGGTGGGATAAATTTAGAAGATATTAAAGCGCCTGAATGTTTTGAAATTGAAAAAGAATTAATCAAGCGCTGTAAAATTCCCGTTTTCCATGATGACCAACATGGAACAGCCATTGTAACAGCCGCTGGCATGCTCAATGCGTTGGAAATTCAAGGCAAAAACATTGAAGATGTGCGTATTGTTTGTATGGGAGCCGGGGCCGCTGCCGTCGCTTGTATGGAATTATTGATAAAGTGTGGTGCGCAACGAGAAAAAATTTATATGCTTGATCGTCAAGGTGTGATTCATACCCGCCGCAGTGATCTTACAGAGCATAAAATGTTGTTTGCTAACAATACTGACAAAAGAACCCTTGAAGACGTGATGACGGGCGCTGACGTGTTTGTAGGTGTATCAGGTCCAGATCTTCTTCCTCCTGAAGTTTTAGCCTTGATGGGCGAGAATCCTGTGGTGTTTGCTTGTTCAAACCCAGATCCTGAAATTAAACCTGAATTAGCCCATGAAGTGAGAAAAGATCTCATTATGGCAACAGGACGTTCAGATTATCCCAACCAAGTAAATAATGTCCTCTGTTTTCCCTTTATATTCAGAGGAGCCTTAGATGTTCGGGCAACACAAATTAATGATGAAATGAAAGTGGCTGCTGTAGAAGCATTGCGTAGCGTGTCGAAAGAGCCGGTTCCTGAAGAAGTATTAACCGCTTCCAACTCAGACAAACTAGAATTTGGTCGTGATTATATTATTCCTAAACCTATGGATCCTAGATTATGTGAACGCATAGCGGGTGCTGTTGCTAAAGCAGCTATTGCGTCTGGCGTGGCTCAAGTAGAAACCCTGCCTAGTCAATATTCACGTTAGGTTTAGGGCTTGGAGGCTGATGTTGAGGGTTATGGATAAATTTTTCATCCGTTAAGCCTTTTAAGAAATTTATCAGATCCTGTTTTTCCGATTCTTGTAATATAAAGCCCTTTATAAAAGGGCTTTTTAATGGATTATTCACCCCTGCGCCTCTGCCACCAGCCGCATAAAAATCAATAACTTGCTCCAATGTTTGAATGCTGCCATCGTGCATATATGGGCCGGTCAACTCAATATTACGTAACGTGGGAGCTCTGAATTTTCCCATATCTTCAGAGTTTAATGTAATGTCAATCAATCCTCTGTCGTCAGCAGGGTATGCACCTTTATTATCTTCATTATAGAGGCCTGTATTATGGAATGGCTGTAGATTCAACGATTGAAATTCATGGACGCTAGATTGGGTGAAATTAAAGCCTCCATGACAATGAAAACACTCGGTTTTTTCAGAAAAAAATAGCTCCATGCCTCTGATTTGGCTTCCGGTTAAGGCATCGTCTTGTTGTCGGTAAGCGTAATTATCAAAGGGCGAATTGAAGGATACTAAACTTCTCACGTATGACGCTAGCGCCTTTACCACCATTTCCATGTTGAGTGTATCCACTTGGAATGCTTGTTCAACTAGATATTTGTAATCCTCGGTATTGAATCTAGCCAAAATCAAATTTTCATTACCTGTAACGCCCATTTCAACGGGTGTTTCATTAAAAAGCGGTATCAACAATTGTTGTTCTATGTGCTTAAGCCCATTATGAGCCCAAGTAAAGCTTCCGTTGTAACCAACGTTTATAAGTGCTAATGCATTGCGATTTAACGACTCGCCCGTTGCCCCAATGGATACAGTATTGGGGTCGCTAAACGCTTTTTCGGGGACATGGCAACTAGCACAAGACATTGTGTTATTAATGGATAGTGCTGGTTCGAAAAAAAGCGCTCTTCCTAGAGCAACTTTCTCTTTTGTCATTGGATTATCTTCAGGTGCTTGCGGCTGCGGGAATTCATCTGGCAAGTCATACTCGTGAGGAGTTGAAGATTGCTCACAACCCAATAGCGATAACACTAGAATAAGCGTGGCTATTCTTTCCATCTGAATACTCTGCCTGAAGACAAATTCTTTATAACTTCGCCACACACTTGAGTTTGATCATGGTTAAACATGCAACTATCCCCATTTATCACTTCAATCTCATCTAATAAGGCAGCTATATCTAAGGTAATTATTGGTTTGTTAGAAGTTAGGTCGGCTGCAATTTTTATTCGATTGGGCACTTTACATTCTTCTTGGGGTGCTCTTACAGATGACTGACTTACACATCCTAAACTGCCTAAATGAAACAACCAACTGCTGTCGTCGCTTGTCATATCTATACGCATAAATTTATAACCCATGCGCCACGACCAGAACATACTACTGTCGTTTAGTGGAGAAGCCTGGGTAAGTGGGTTCAGGTGATTTTGAGTAAATGGCACTGATAATGAAAATTCAATACTATGCAAATCCTGCATTTCTCCATCGAAAGTAAATTTTAAACTTTGATTTGATGGAATTGAGTCGTCGCAAGATGTATCAAATTTAATAAGAGCAACATTTTCGTTTTGCCACGGCGATTCATCAAATATCGGCACTATTTCTTTATTATCAAATGTATAAAATTTCAAATCGGATACAAAGAACGAGAGGTTTTCTATTGTCCAAATGTCTTGCTGATGGGTAAAACTAGCCTCACATGAAATTGGTGTAGCACCGTTATAAAGCGCAAACTCTAATGCTTGCCGTTTAGCAATGTCCGAGTCGCTACATCCGAGTAACATCATGATTAAGCATAAAGGGAGCAGTCGCATAAACCCAAAAAGTATTTTAACGTTAGTTTGTTTTGACTGTAGATTACGCGATCTTCTATGAAAATCCATAGTTCAGTTTACATCTGCATTTTTAATATTGTATTATAATTTTGTTAACTAAGTGTTTTATCTAATCAATTAAATTATCACTAATTTTGTCATCGTCGATGTAACAAACTATCTAAGGAAAGCTGAATGAAGAATCGCCTTATTCTTACCTGTGTTTCGCTGTTAATGAGTTTTGCAACAATCGCCAAATTGCCAATAACAGTAACTGGTCCCGATGGTAACTTATCCCTTAGTCTACAGTTAGAAAACGGAAAAACTAACTACATTGTAGATTACAATGGTATGCGATTTTTGCAGCCTTCATCACTAGGGTTAAAAACTTCATTAGGCGATTTTTCTCAACAACTTACATATTCTAAACATTCTATTACTAGCGTCAGTTACGATTATGAGTTACTTAAAAATAAAGTGAGTCACGTTCAGCACGAAGCTACAAACTTATTAGTGAGTTTTACTACTGAGACGGGTGACTTTTTAGATATTGAATTTAGATTGGCCAACAATGATCTTGCTTTTAGATACATAGTTCGCAGTGGTCATGACGCAACAAGAATTAAAGTTTTTTCTGAAACCAGCAGCTTTAATCTGCCTGATGACGCGACAAGTTTTATTACACCGCAAGCTTTACCAGAAACAGGGTGGATGCAGACTAAACCTAGCTACGAAGAAGGCTACACTTTCGATGAACCTGTTGGTACCCCATCTGCCAATGGTGTGGGTTATACATTTCCTGCATTATTTAAAAACAACCAAAAAGGATGGATTTTAATTTCGGAAACGGATGTCGATAGCACCTACGTGGGATCACGACTAAGTGAAAGTACCAAACATGGCGAATATGGTATCGCTTTCCCTCAGGAAGGGGAGAATTCAGGCATTGGCGCAACCTATGCGGCAATGGCACTACCTGCAACAACGCCTTGGCGGACAATTACAATTGGCCAAACTTTGGCCCCTATAGTAGAAACGACCCAAGCATTCGATTTAGTCTTACCTAGATACCCTGCTTCTCAAGATTACAAGATGGGCCGCGCTAGTTGGAGTTGGATTGTTTGGCAAGATGATAGCATAAATTATGATGACCAAATTAAGTATATCGATTTAGCATCTGAATTGGATCTTGAATACGTCCTTATTGATAACTGGTGGGATAGGAATATTGGCCGAGATAAAATCGTCGAGTTAGTCAATTACGCGAAACAAAAAAATGTTGGGGTACTTTTGTGGTACAACTCAAACGGATGGTGGAATGATGCCCCACAAACGCCTCAAAATGCTATGAATACTGCGCCTGCCAGACAAAATGAGATGCAATGGTTGCAAGAAATAGGCGTCAAAGGTCTAAAAGTGGATTTTTTTGGCGGCGATAAACAAGACACGATTAAACTGTATGAAGATATATTTACCGATGCGAACAAATATGGTCTTACTATCACGGTTCATGGTTCCACAATTCCAAGAGGTTGGGAGCGAATGTATCCGAATTTCGTGACTTCTGAAGCAGTTTTAGCATCTGAAAACCTAATTTTTACCCAACGAGCTTCTGACTTGCATGCCTTTAACGCTACCATTTTGCCATTTACACGTAACACCATTGGCGCTATGGATTTTGCGCCTGTGTTTTTAAATAAGCGACTTTCTAGAGACCAAGTAAATGGAAGTATAAGACGCACTACAGAGGCATTTGAATTAGCGACTGGTATTTTGTATCTATCCCCAGTACAGCACTTTGGATTGACACCTAATAACCTAGAAGAGCAGCCAGATTTTGTTTTAGATTTGATAAAAGAAATGCCTGCAGTTTGGGACGAAACTCGCTTTATCGATGGTTATCCGGGCAGCCATGCTGTAATAGCTAGACGTAAAGGTTCAAAATGGTACGTAGCGGCGGTAAATGGTGAGGACAAAGCTAAAAAAATTACACTTAATTTGTCTATGCTAAAAGGAAAATCGCTACATCACATATTTGACAAGCACAATGGAAACGCAGATTACGAGGGCACAAGTGTGAATAATAATGGACAAATCACCTTGTCTTTGCAACCTCAAGGTGGCGCTGTTTTATACTCCAAAGAATAAATGGGTTGTTCTTAAGTCTCTGCTAGTTCGCTCTGATTTAGTGCGTTTTTTTTCAATAAATGGTGTTGATTACATCTTATCAACACCTAGTTTACCTGTTTATAAAAAGTCGTAAAGAAAACAATACTTTGCATAGAAAAACCTAGCTTATCACATGCTCCCAGCCTACTATTAAGAAATAACGATTGCTGTAAACTTTTCAGCACACAGTTGTTTTTGAAATCACTTATTTCATTATCTTAAAGGATTGTAGATGCCATTCCCGACTCATCGTTTTTACGAAGATGTTCTCGCATTATTTTGTGCGTGCGTGTTTGTATCTCTAGGCGTGGTATTTTTCAGTACCCATCAATTATTGACAGGCGGTACGGCTGGAATCGCTATTATTGGTACCTACTTATCACCGTTTTCATTCGGGGAAATTTTCTTCGTTGTGAATCTTCCTTTTTACTTGTTGGCATGGACTAAACTTAGCAAGCGCTTCACCATCAATACCTTCATTTCTGTGACTATGGTGTCGGTAATGACAGAGTACATGTATAAAGTGATTACGATTGCGGAGATCGATCCAGTTTTTGCCGCTATGGGCGGTGGAATGATGATAGGTGTTGGCCTATTAATAATGTTCAGACACAAATCAAGCCTAGGCGGCTTAGGCATTCTTGCTTTGTACATGCAGAATAGATTCAACATAAGAGCCGGCAATATAGGCCTTATGGTTGATTGCATCATCCTGTTTTCATCGTTATTTCTATTCGATCTTTATTTAGTTTTGTTATCAGTAATTGGCGCCATAACCCTCAACATACTGATTGCCGTTAACCATCGCCCCGGCAGATACAACGTCCCCCCAAAAAACAACTAAAATGGAGCCGTAGTACATTCCCCCCAAAAAATGGAGCCGTAGTTCATTATTCCAGCATCTCCCACAAAATCTTATAGAAAACACTGTAGACCCCTCAACTGAAGCCTTGTGAAGGTGCAAAATTTGCTGTAGATCCGTCATACATCATCATTTCAAACCAATTTGTGGGCAATACATGCCCAAATTTGTAAATAATGAACTACGGCTCCATTTTTTCGGGGGAATGTACTACGGCTCCATTGTTTTTATTTTTATGCGCTTAGTTTCGACATATCCATTACAAATCTGTGGGCAACGTCGCCTTTCTCCAAATGTGCGAAGGCTTCATTTACTTCTTCTGGAGATATGATTTTACATTCAGGGTGAATGTTGTGTTCTGCACAGAAATCCAGTACCTCTTGAGTCTCTTTAATTCCACCGATAAGTGAACCTGCGACTCTGCGTCTTCCCATAACCATAGGCATAGTCATAAATTCATTCATGGGGCCGACTTGACCAACAATAACCAAGGAACCATCAATATCTAGCAATGGTATATAAGTGTCGACGTTGTGTTTTACCGGTACAGTATCAAGAATAAGATCAAAAGATGCCGCTGCTTGTTTCATCTGTTTCTCATCGGTAGAAACTAAAATACCCGTCGCGCCTAAATTTTTCGCATGCTCTTCTTTATCGTTTGAGCGACTAAGAACAGTAACTTCAGCGCCCATAGCCACAGCAAGTTTTACCGCCATGTGGCCAAGACCACCCAAACCAATAACACCTACTCTACTTCCTTCTTTAACATCCCAAGTGCGTAGAGGTGAGTAAGTCGTTATACCGGCACATAAAATTGGTGCTACTTTGGGCAAATCTAGCGACGAAGGAACGCTTAACACGAATTCTTCTCGCACGATTATGTGCTTGGAATAACCACCTTGAGTAACTTCCCCGTTGACACGGTCTTTTCCACCATAAGTGGGGGTCATTCCGTTTCGACAAAACTGTTCTTCGTGATTGTGACATTGGTCACATTCTTGGCAACTATCCACCATACAGCCAACAGCTACTATATCGTCTAACTTATAGTTTTTAACATCACTACCAACTTCGATTACCTTCCCAACAATTTCGTGACCAGGCACTAATGGATAAGGTTGGGGTCCCCAATCTCCGTTCACAGTGTGTAAATCTGAATGACAAACACCGCTGTAAAGAATTTCAATCGCAACATCATTTGCTCGAACATCTCTGCGCTCAAAATGGTAGGGCACCATATGTGCATCAGATGAGTGAGCTGCGTAGCCAGTAGTTTTCATTTATCACCTCTTAATTGATTTAAGCTAGTTTGCATTTTATTACTTAATTATACAGGTTATAGATTACACCCAGTTGCTTAATCCTTTTTTTGTTATGCCTAATCCTCTGTCTCTTGCCACAAAGTGAAATGATTTTCTGTAAAGGCATCAACGCGTGTTCATAGTTGTGGCAGTGCTCGGTTTATAATGTACATACAATCAATACCCGGCGGTAAGGTACCAAACATTAATCCGTTGTGCTGGCACAAACGTGCTTTGATAAAAGCTTCCGCAACAAGTTTGTCTCCATGTTGCAGCATAGTAGATGCTTGCCATGCAAGCGCTAACTTTTCGACCAAATTTCTGCTGTTATATTCCAAGGAGTCAATATCGGTTAAAGCTATCTTTAAGTCTTCAATAAACACTTTTAAATCTAGATTAAGACTACTGCCTATCTCAATTTCATTAAGCAATGCAGTCAACGCCTCGGGCTCTCGATGAATGACTCTAAGCACGTCCAGACACTGGACATTTCCTGAACCCTCCCATATCGCGTTTACAGGAGATTCGGTATAAAGTCGCGCGAGCACATTGTCTTTGATTAATCCAACCGCGCCAATACATTCCATAGCTTCGGCGGTATGTAAAGAGGCGCGCTTACAAATCCAATATTTTCCAATTGCTGTTCCCAAGCGAATGAGCGCATCTTCTTGATTGTCTAGGGCTTTTGCCATGCGCATGGTAATCGCCAGAGCAGCTTCTGATTCTAAAGCTAAATCAGCCAGTACATTTTGCATCAATGGTTGGTCATGAAGATATTTGCCAAAGGCCTTGCGTTGTTTTGTATGGTGTAGCGCTTGTTGTGTTGCTAAGGCCAACAAAGAAGATGAGCCTACCATGCAATCGAAGCGGGTCATCGCAACCATTTCCAAAATAGTTTTAATTCCTTTTCCAATGGCACCTACTTGCCACGCAAAAGCACCTCTAAATTCCACTTCAGAAGAAGCATTTGACGTATTGCCGGCTTTATCCTTCAAACGCTGAATTTGAATTGGATTTTTACTACCGTCAGGACGCCACCTTGGCATTAGAAAACAAGTGATACCGCCTTCTGTATTCGCGGTAACTAAAAAACCATCGCACATGGGCGCTGAGCAAAACCATTTATGTCCAACGATTTCCCAAATTGGAGTTCCTGACTCATCTTTCCCGGTTGCAGTGGCCCAACTAGTGTTAGCTCGAACATCTGAGCCTCCCTGTTTTTCGGTCATTGCCATTCCTATGGTAAGACCATTTTTTTCAAAGTAGGGAATATTCCTGTGATCATATTGGTTTGATAATATCTTAGGGATCCAATGTTCGGCCAATGATGGTTGATGTTGCAAAGCTGGTACGGAGGCAAATGTCATAGTTAATGGGCAGCCTGAACCTGGATCTGCCTGCGTATGTAAAAATTCAATTCCAGCTCTAACTACATGCGCTCCCATTTTTTGTTCTTTCCATGGAAGCCAAGTATGACCATGAGCTATAGCACTAGTCATTAACTGATGATAAGCCGGATGATAATTGACTAGATCGACTCTGTGCCCAAATCTGTCATGCGGAGTAAATTCTGGGGTATATTTGTTGGCATCAAATCCAGCCTGTTGCAGCGAGCCCCCAACCAGTTGTCCATAGTCGGTAAGCAAAGTCTCTCCCCATTCTCCATCAAAGTTTTTTATCCAATGGGAAA
Organism: Glaciecola sp. 1036; assembly: GCF_050306235.1. NCBI lineage: Bacteria > Pseudomonadati > Pseudomonadota > Gammaproteobacteria > Alteromonadales > Alteromonadaceae > Glaciecola > Glaciecola sp. 1036. Next base: position 83,314 of record NZ_JBLWFH010000015.1, read on the forward strand.
GAATTCTATCACTGGCGTAAGCATTATAATCACTCAACGGGCTTGGTTGATTAAAGACTTGATGTGTTTGCCGATAGTCTGGTTGAAAGTCGCTGGACATGGTAAGTTTCCGATAATTTACAAAAAATCAACATATCGGACCACATTGTTTAGTGCGCTGTCAAACCATATCTATATGGGTAATAGATAGGCATTTTCTACGCTTATAGATGATAAATTTGGCGTCTTGAATTACACTGAAATGGTCACTAGTCCGGTCTATTTAAGTTTTAAACCAAGGAAAAATCTATGCTCAGATGTATTGGCCAAATTATCTGCCTCCTGATGTTTGCTATCTCATTTGCTTCCTTTGGTCATGCCGAAAAAGAAAAAGCCAGATTCGTTGCAGAGGATGGAAAAGATCAGGGGCGTTGTAACAATAGATTCAGACCCTGCGCTACTATCGAATATGCGGTACAACAAGCAAATAAAGGCGATAAGATTTTGGTTTCCGCGGGAACCTACACTATTGATTCTGAGCAGGCGCTTTTATACTTATTATCCGAGCTACAACCTGTTTTGGGTGGCTTTAACAAACTCGATAATTTTCAAATTCAGCAACCAGATAAATCTATTACTACCCTTGTCGGCGTTCCCCAAGAATATGCGCAAACGCTATTCGAAAAAGGTTTCACCACTATTGTAGATAGTAAATCTTTGATCAGTAAATACCCGCAAAAAAATATGGCGATTGTAAAACAGGCGTTAAAACCACAAGCTGCAGCTGAATGTATCGATGGAACAGCTAGCGGTTACAATTGTGAAAACGTATCTCTGCTGTCACATGTGCCACTCTCGGAATTACCGACAAATAGTAATTCTGCAAATGATATTTGGGGGCACGTAGATTTAAATGACATGCGTGAATACGCACTGATTGGATTGCAAAATGGGGTTGCAGTTGTAGATGTCACAAATCCCCAAGCGCCAGTAGTTATTGGCAGTGTAGCTGGGCAAAATACTACTTGGCGAGATATTAAAGTCCATCAGTACTATTCAAGCGACCTTGGACGTTGGATGGCTTATGCTTATGTGAGCGCTGACAATGTCACTGAGGGGTTGACCATACTAGATCTAAACTCATTACCTGAAACAATTTCACTAGTAAAAAGAGTTACCAACGATTTACAAGCACACAATATCTATATCAGTAATCAGGACTACACCACAAATACTGCCTTATCTAGCCAACAAGCGCCTTTGCTACATGTTGCAGGGAGCGAAAATCGAGGGGGATCTTGGCGCTCATATTCGTTAGAAAACCCCAGAACACCGGTTAGCCAATATGTACTAAGTAACGGCTCGCGTAATGATTATAGTCATGATTTAAGTTCTGTGAACATAACCGATGCGAGAAAAGAGACCCATTGCCAAGCATCACAAAGTGATTCCTGCAACCTAATTTTGGACTTCAATGAAAACGAACTCAGATTATGGGACCATTCCAACCCTAGCCAAGCTACTGAATTAGGACGGGAGACTTACCCAGATGCGGCTTACGTGCACTCAGGTTGGTGGAGCGAAGATAAGAATTACGTTATCTTGCATGATGAGTTAGATGAGCGAAATTTTGGCCTAAATACCAAGGTGCACATATTCGATATTACTCAGTTAAATTCACCTGAATTAGTATCTACTTGGACGGGCCCAACTCGAGCCATAGATCATAATGGCTTTACCAGAGGCAATAAATATTACATGTCCAATTACGAAAGAGGCATGACAATATTGGACTTATCTGATCCTTTGGCGCCAGAGCAAATCGGCTTTTTCGATACCTTTAGCAGCGCTAACAACACATCTTTTAATGGTGCTTGGGGAGTGTATCCATATTTGCCCTCTGGCATTATTTTAGTCAGTGATATACAAGGCGGCCTTTATGTATTGCAGGATGATACCTTAACAACAAGCGCTCCCTCGGTAAGATTTACCCAGAAAAACTATGAAACTATTGAAGGCGAAACACTTTCGGTTTCCGTTGAAAAGCAGGGCAATGACGCTATGTCAGTGGCTTACCACGTTTTTTATGGTTCGGCGTCTGAACAAGATTACCAGATAGAACAAGGTGAATTACAGTGGATCACAGATGATCTCGAACCTAAGTCCATCGAAATTGCCATCACTGATGACGGTATACAAGAGACCGATGAAATGTTTTTCATCCGCTTAAACAATCCGCAAGGAGGCTCGATTGATATAGCCGCGTCTACAGCTTTTGTCAGTATTATTTCTGACGACACCTTTCCTGGGCAAGTCGTTTTTGAGTCAGCTGAAATCACCGTTAAAGAAACCGATGGTGAAGTGGAAATCCCAGTACAACGAGTGGGTGGAGACCAAGGAGCGCTTTTAGCAGACTATATAATTGATTTTGAAACCAGCGTACAAGATGACATTGCCGCTGTTCGAGGTACCTTAGAATGGACAGATGGCGACAGCCAAGCAAAGTCTGTTTACATCGATATTCAAAATGATACAGAATCAGAAAGCAATGAGTCTTTTCTACTTACCTTAGTCACTTCTGAACCTGATACTTTGGGTGATCAAAATCAGATTAGAATCGTTATTCGCGATGATGAATCTAATCAACCGCCACAAGTAAATGCAGGCAACGATATACAAGTGAACACTCGACAGACTGTGCAAATCACAGCATCAGCGAGTGATGCCGAAAGCGATGTTTCTATTCTTTGGCAACAAATAACAGGTGATCCCGTTACCCTGTCAAATGCCAATTCTTTAAGTATGACTTTCACCGCGCCCTCTCAAGCTTCTACCTTAAGTTTTGAAGTTACCGCTACTGATGACTTTGGCGTAAGCGCCACAGATAGTGTATCTGTAACAGTGATAGCGGCCTCAAACACGCCCCAAGCTCCGCCGCAAAGTAGTGGTGGAGGTAGTTGGCAATGGACTAGTATATTCTACCTATTGTTAGTAATTTTCTGTCGCCGATTAAATTCGGCGACAGCACATTAGTTACTCTTGATTCGTGGCAGTGTCGTAAATCGCAATATTTTTGAAACTGCTATTTCCAGTTGGATTGCTAATGTCGTGATCCATGATAAAAACCAACTCAATTCTTTCTTGAGTAAAGTAATTTCCCACAGGGAAAGTGAAGGTCTGATATTCTCCAAAGTTAGTATAAGTATCTAGTCGGCGTCCCCAAGCTTGGGTGCCGTAGACTTGAAACCCTTTGTCACGGTCCAACACTGTACCCGGTAAAAAACCAATCCCATGCACTTCGCCTTGTTGCGTACTTTTAAAATCGAATTGCAACACTGTGGTTGGCGTAACCGGCTGTTCTATGATGATTTTTTGCCATTTATTGCCTGTAATTTCTACGCCGAATCCATCTTCTATTATGACTACCTCTCCGCTACGGTCTTGTTTGTTATTGAAAGGCGTAAATTGAAAAGTTCCTAAATCTAAAAAAGTTAATTCAGGGGGTTCAACGGGCGGTGGTGGTGTTTCTTCATAAACTCTAATATTTCTAAAATAAGCATCAGCGCCAACCGTTCGTTTGTCGTTATCCAATACAAAAACCAACTGACTAAAATCACCAGTAAAACTTTCTCCGACTAATATTTTAAATGTTTGATATTCCCCTTCTCCAGAATATCTAGACTCAATTATTCCCCAATACTGAGTGCCATATACCTTGAAGGTTGTTTCTGGACTAATCGCACTGTCTGTATCAAACCCTACCCCATGAATTTCAGCTTGAGTATTGGATTTATATTCAAACTCTAAAACAGTATTTGGCGTCACGCTGTAGTTAAAATCAATGCTTTTCCAAGTATTTCCCGTTAGCACCAATTCGAAATCAGTTTCACCTATTTCAGCACCGCCAGTGCGATCTTGAACACCCCCATATGATGATACTGGATATTCAACAAAACTAATAAAATCTGAAGCTACCTCAATCTCAAAGTACTGCGTGTCACTGCCACCAGGGGTTTCGACTCTAATTTGTACCGGTACAGTCCCTATGTCACTACTCGTTGGGGTCCAACTAAGCAAACCGTCAACACTAATGCTCATGCCTTCTGGAGAGGTATCTAAGGAAAATACTGCATTTTCGTCATTTTCCACATCAACAATGCTATCAGCATCGTATTGGTAAGGCTGATCAACAGTAGCATTTAGATTCGGTTCTGAAATGATGTTAGGGATATTTACTACAACCGGATCTATACAAGCAAATGGGCCTGTAGAAGCCGAATCTCTATATTGCTCCATGATTGAAATACTGCAACTTGAAAAATCTGTTGCTGAGGTATTTACCGTTGGAAACATGATAAAACCAGATGGCGTAGAGGCACATGCGGTTCCACTTTGACCATCATGGGGGGCGCCGAAATTATGGCCTAATTCATGGGTCAAGACTATTCCTGTAGCTATTCCTAAACGCTGGGTTACACCCGCGGCATATTGATTACATAAAGCACCAACATAAGCTATACCTACCGTCGAACCGTCCATATCTTTGCCAGTAAAAAGATGTCTCAGGCCAGGATTATTGAATGAGGTTTGTCGAAATGCATTGATCAATTGAAGGGAATCAGTACTCACTAAAGTACCATTTTCCGATAACTGGTTACTTTCATCGACGGTTAACTGAACCCCTAATTGTTCTGAAAATATACCATCAGCAAAATTGACATTTTCCATAGCTTCAAGCAATGGTGTAGCACTACCCTGATTCCACTCAACATCCGTCACAATGTTCATGCGAATTTCACTACTCGCACCTGCTGCTAAAGATCGGAGTTCATCAACATACAGCTTAAAATCTAATCCTTTTCCGGTGAGTCCAGGATGCAGTGCACATGTACCATTGTGTTCTATATCTGAAGCTTTCACAATGACAGCTTGATATTCAGAATCTGCATCGTAAGCGCCATATAAGCTATTTGATGCAAGGTCTTCATATATTGCACTCACCGAATCTAGCAAAAAAAGTTCATTGCCATCAAAAAAAGCGCCTTTCACTTTTCCTTTATGCAGACTAAACCTGGCCCAAGATTTTTCATTGCCTTGGATCTTCCCTTTTAATAATTCCCATTCTTCAGATTTTTGGGCTAATAAACTGTCGCTCATTAAAGACGCATTTGACGACAATTCAAATGAATAGACGTGGTTTTCAGTTTCTATCCGGAACTGCATTTTAGACGTGTTCCGAGCAGTATTTTGCAACGAAATATTAGCGATATCGGCTCGGTGGATTTGCAAATGAGTATCTGAGATATCTGTTTTGGCAGCTATGCCTACAGAAAAAAAGCTTAATAATAAAACACTTAAAAAAGTTTTCATTTTTCACCTAGAACTACGGTTGATTAAGAGGTTAATGCAGTTTAGTTGTTTATTCGCATTTTGGTACAACACAATTGCATTTTTAACGATATTAACAGTAAAGCAACTAAAGGTCAGGTTTTACAAACCTAAATGTTAGTTTGATTGTTCTAAGTCTGATGAGCATAAAATATGCCACCCGGAGAGGGTGGCATTTTACGGGAGGGTGAATTACAGCCTAGGCTGCTTTTTCAGTTTTTTCGCTTTCAGATACTGGGTTCATTAGTAGGTAATCAAATGCCGCAAGCGCTGCTTTTGCTCCCTCTCCCATTGCAACTACGATTTGTTTATAAGGCACTGTAGTTACATCTCCGCAAGCGTATATGCCAGGTTCACTAGTGTTGCCCTTTTCATTTACAATGATTTCGCCATATTTGGTTAAATCAACAACACCTTCAACGACTTTAGAGTTTGGTACCAAACCAATCTGCACGAATACACCATTGAGTTCTTGCTGATGCACTGTATCAGTCGCTCTATCGATATACTCGATAGCATTTACTTTGCCATTTTCAGCAAGAATTTGCTTAGTAGCTGCGTTGGTAATCACTTTAACGTTGTCGCGTTTGCTTAACTGCTCAACCAACACTTTATCGGCTTTCAACTCAGGCAAAAACTCAAATACTGTGACACTTTTTACAATACCAGCTAAATCCAGTGCAGCCTCTACACCACTATTACCACCACCGATGACAGCTACATCTTTACCTTTGTAGAATGGACCATCACAGTGTGGACAATAAGCGACACCATTTCCGATATTCTCTTTCTCGCCAGGAACACCGAGTTCACGCCAGTTTGCTCCAGTCGCTACAATCAAGGTACGAGTACGAATCACTTCTCCGTTACTTAAAGTAAGCGTCTTAATGTCACCTTTCTCAATTTTTTCGACTCGGAAATGCTCTTTAAGCGTCACATCGTAATCATTCAAATGCGCCATTAAAGAATTCGCCAATTCAGGACCCGTGGTTTTCGGCACAGAAATTAAATTCTCGATTCCCATGGTATCTTTGACTTGGCCACCAAATCTATCCGCGATAATAGTCACAGCCAAACCTTTACGAGCTGCGTATATCGCTGAAGCTACGCCAGCAGGACCGCCACCGATCACAGTTACATCTTGCAGAGGTAACTCAGGAGTATCATTGCTCGCTTGAACAATTTCAGGGGCAACTTTACCTAATTTTTCTACGATGCCGGCAATTTCAACCTTACCACTTGCAAAAACTTCACCATTTAGATATACCGTGGGCACACCTTGAATATTGTGTTTTTCAACTAAATCAGGATAGACACCACCATCGATCATTTCAGCTTGGATGTTGTCGTTTAATAACGCAAATTGATTCATTGCCTGAACAACATCTGGGCATGCATGACAACTCAAGCTAACAAAAACTTGAAAATTCAATTTATCGTTAACTTTTTTGACCATGTTTTGGATACTTTCATCCAATTTCAATTGGCTACCACCGGCTTGCAAGATAGCCAGAATCAATGAGTTAAACTCGTGCCCACCTGGTACGCCAGAAAAGGTAATACCGGTATCTACGCCGTCTTTTTGAATTGCAAAAGTAACAGGTGAACGCAATAAACCTTGTGTGTCTTTTTCCACAACATTTAGTTTGTCAGATGTGGTCGCAATTTGCTGTAACATATCTACAAGCTCTTCGCGCTTTTCATGCTCACCTGTCTGAATCACGAAAGTCACTTCGTGTTTAAGATTTTCCATATACCCTTTTAGGGCGTTTAAAATATCAGGGGTTAACATAGTCTAGCCTCCTTAAAATTTGGTCATACTGACCCGGTACCGCGTAAAGCAGTGTTAAAATTAAAATTGGTTATTTATCGCTAGGAATAAAGGATAGTGTCGAATATTAGGGTTAAACAAATCGCATTATGCATGTGTAAGGATTTATCTAACCCTAATATTCGCCTTTATTTGTTTCGCTACTTACTAACCTAAAACATTTTTTAAAGTTGCTCGCGGCAAAAGCCGCGAGCTGATGATTTGAGTTCATCACAACTTAGATTTTACCTACTAAGTCTAGGCTAGGAGTTAAGGTTTTTTGACCTTCTTCCCAAGCTGCTGGACATACTTCACCATCGTTGTTAGCTACGTATTGAGCAGCTTTAACTTTACGAAGCATATCTTTTGCTGAACGACCAATACCTAGGTCATGGATTTCAGCTACTTTAATTACACCTTCAGGGTTTGCTAAGAAAGTACCACGTAGTGCGCGACCTTCTTCTTCAATTAATACGTCGAAACCGCGTGATAAAGTGAAGATGTTATCTGCCAACATTGGGTAGGTTAAAGTACCGATAGCTGGTGATGAATCATGCCATGCTTTGTGCACGAAATGAGAATCAGTAGAAACACCATAAACTTCTACGTCAAGTGCTTTTAGTTCAGCATAAACCTTTTGCATATCTTCTAATTCAGTAGGACATACGAAAGTAAAGTCAGCTGGATAGAACAAAAAGATAGACCATTTACCTTTCACATCGTCACTAGTAATAGTTTTGAAATCGCCATCGTGAAAAGCTTCAACAGAAAAATCAGGTATCGTCTTGTTAATCATTGACATGTGGAGTTTTCCTTTTAGTTAATGTTAATTTAAAAAACGTATTCGTTTACGTTGATAATAAGAATATAGATGAATTGACTTTAATTAAATTAAAAAGAAACGATACGCTTAATCAAAAAAACTGATTAGGATTGCGAATCACTTCTATCAATAGGTAAGTGTAGTCACTCTGGGTAGATTACAAGGGCTAATTTAGGTTTTCTTTTGCATCGGAAAACAGATGCTGATTTTTGCGCCACCTAACACGCTTTCAGGATCAATAGTCAGCTCCCCTTGATAGGCGGACACCAAATCATTTACCACGGCCAAGCCTATGCCTTGACCTTGAGAATATGTATCAGCCCTCACCCCTCTTTGCATTATATGATTGACCAAATCAGACGAAATACCGGGGCCATCGTCTAGAATTTCGATGACTAGATTGTTAGATTGATGCGCCTTTAGGCTAATGCGCTGATGGCAAGCTTTACAGGCATTATCCAAAAGGTTGCCTAAGATTTCATAAGCATCTGCTTTAGCCCCAAAAAAGGTTATGTCTGCTTCTATTTGATTAGAGAATTTTATCTCTTTATCTGGGTACAACTTTCTCAAACCGCTTTGCAAATCCACTATTATTGGCAATAGCTTGGTTCCTGATTGCCAACTTGTTTGGCCCCCTTGGGCTCGTTTTAGTTGATGCTCGATACTTGAATCAATTTTGTGTAGTTCTGCCATTAAACTTTGGGGGATTTCTTCGCTATTCATAACAATAGTCAAAGGATTTTTAACGCTATGTGCTAAATCCGCTAGGGTGTTTTTGTAGCGCTCTCTCTGTTGATATTCAGTGGCGATTAATCTATTTAAACTGGTTGTAAGCGCGGTAATTTCAACTGGATAGTCATTTGAAACTTTTTCTTTATCGCCTTTTTCGATTGAAGAAATCTCTTCACTTAAATCGGTTATTGGCTTGTTGAACCAAAGCATCCAAAGTATTTGTAGACATACAAAAACAAGCCCTAAACTGGCTAACCAAGTCCATACAGTATTAGTAAAAACCGCTAACTGCTCTTCGTAATCTTGGGTAGATTTTATGATATGTACTGTAAAGGGATAAAGCTTATCTTGTTGTTCAACGCCAACTTTCATTTGCCAATTAAAATGCTGTCTGTTGTTAATCACAATTGTGTCGAATACTTCCTCTCCCATCTTGGATTGTGACCAAAATGCTGTTGCTTGTTTGGGAATAAACGACGAGGAATGCCACAAAAGGTTATTTTCATCACGTATTAAGGCATAAAGACCAGAATCTGGTATTGAAAAACTTGGAGCATCAAGTTGAATATCATTGACTAGACTAGCGTTGTCAATTTCAATCGCCGCCAAAAGATTATAACTATAGGCTCTCAGTGTTTGTTTTTCGGATAATTGAGCTTGTTGCTTAAATGCTTCATACAAACTCAGCCCTAGGATCGGCAAAACCACCAGCAACATGGCTAGGTTAGATATGATTAACCTATTTCTAAAACTAATATTCGCCAGCTTCATGATACTTAAATTTGTATCCTTTGCCGCGAATGGTGTGAATATATTTATCTGCTTGTTCAGGACTTAACTTGTTGCGAAGTCGTTTCACGAACACTTCTATAACGTTTGAATCGCGATCAAAATCCTGTTCATATAGATGTTCGGTTAATTCCGTTTTTGAAATCACTCTATTTTGGTGTCTGATTAAATATTCCAATAATTGAAATTCGTAGGCAGTCAGTGGAACTGGCAAATCATTCAACAAGACTTCATTGGCATTGGTGTCTATTTTTAACTCGCCAAACGTCAGTATTGGATTCGGTTGTTTCGCCTGACGTCGAATCAATGCTTTAAGTCTTGCGCTAAGTTCTTCCATTTGAAAAGGCTTTGCCAGATAGTCGTCTGCGCCAGCATTTAATCCAATTACTTTATCCTGCCAATTGCCTCTAGCGGTTAACAGCAATACAGGTGTTTGTTTTTGCTGACGTAATTGTGCTAACAGCGCAAGCCCATCAAGTTTAGGTAAGCCTATATCGACCACAGCAGCGTCATAATCAATTTCTTGCAATTGAAATAATCCGTCTTCTCCGTTAAAGACAGCATCAACTGCATAGCCTTGTGATTTAAATGCTTTTATCAATTGAGCATTTAAGGTTTCGTCATCTTCAACAACTAGTAATCGCATAAGGCTATTCTTTACGTATTCTACCGGTATCCGCATTCACTAATAATGTCACGACTCTACCCTGTTTAGTCATCACTTTAATGCGGTAAAATGTGTTATCTTTTATGCGGGTCTGCGACGCTTTTAATACTTTTCCAGGATATCTTTGTTGCACTAGATCCACCGCCTCTCGCAATGAAATGTCTTTTGCAGCAGCTGGCGCTGTTAGCGCAATACTAATGATAATGACGCTTATCAAATATCCTAGACGTTTCACAAATCCCATACACTCTCTCATTTTTAGTTACTGGTAAGTGAATGACCTGCATTCACTTACCAGTTTAGCAACTTATTTATCGACATAGAACAACAGTTAAATATGGATATAGCGTCCTGGATGAAATTGCGTTCTAGTAGTAAATATCTGTCCTCTATAGCGATATTTCACTTTATAACCGATAACAGTCTTGTGTTTTTTATTAAATCCATCATTGCCCCAGCTGCAATTGTTTGAAGTTCTATGATGATTCCTTGAACTTTGATGCATATTGATTTGTGAATGGGTTGAATGCTTACTGCTTAGTTCAGCCCCGATAGCGCCGCCAATTGCTGCACCTGCAACTGTTGCAGCTGTTTTTCCTCGTCCTGAGCCGAATTGATTCCCGACAACACCACCAATGACAGCGCCTACAATAGGCTCGATTCCATGACTACTGTGGCTGATATTATATCCGTGTCCTCCTCTATGTCCTGATTCGAATCTATGATTTCTATGGTGAGGTAACTGACAATCCCGATTAAACCTAGGTCCTTTAAATTTTGCGTAGATTGGTTTTACGCTAATAACTACACCTTTGTTTCCGTGCCCCCGATTACCATGTCCCTTATAACCGTTGTGAGCAAAAGCTGGTACCGAAGTCAATCCCACCACTACTAGGCTGATAACACTTGTTTTAATTAGTTTAATAAGTTTCATACTCTTCTCCTTTAAACACGGTTTTCGCTACCGTTACGAAGAAGACTAAACAACTGAAACTGAACCTAAGCTGAACAAATAGAATTTTATTATCAAAGCGGGTATTTATTTTAATTCGACTTTGGTAGAGTTTTACCTAGATGATTACACGGACGTAAATTTCATGAAAGCTATCCCCTCAATTTTTTTATTTTTTTCAGCCTACATAAACCCCGCATTCGCACTACAGGAATCTGAACCTCAAATACCCGATAGCGCTGAATTCTATGAGTTTAAACGACCTGTTCCGATTAAAAGAACCCATCCAGACTATCCAAGATCCTATGCAATTTCAGGCCGCGAAGGTTGGGTGCTTATAAACTATGTGGTAGATGAAGAGGGCGACATTGATGAAGTGGTTATCGTTGATTCTAGTGGTCACCGTCAATTTGAAAGAGCCGCTGTTAAAGCGGTACACAAATCAAAATTTGAACCGGCAACAAAGAATGGGGAAAAAGTCGTATCAAGTGAAAATTTAATCCAATTTGATTTTCACTTGGGCGATGGCCAAAGAAGTGTCAGCAAAAAATTTAAAGCACAATTTGAAGATTTTTACGCCGCATTAAAAAGTGAAAACATTGATGCTGCAGAGGAAATACTTGATGAAGTTAAACAAGAAGGCTCTTGGAATTTACTTGAGGATGGCTTAATAAATAAGATGTCAGCAGATATTTTTGCGAGTAAAAAAGATAATTTAAGCCGCTACTATGCCTTATCCAAAGCTTACCGAACATTAACCAATACTGCTGATAAAGCTATATTAAATCAGGTTGCCAATCAGTTAATCTTAATAGGCGCTGTAACGGGTGCTTACAAAGAAACCTTAAAGCTACACGATGAATACTTTAAAGATGACCTAGAATCCCGCACAAATACAGTTGAACAAGTCATTCCTCTGATACAAAACAAGTTGTCTTCGGATCAAGAAATCATCAGACAAGGACAAATAAGTAAGTTTGGAAACGCTTATCATCGTCTATCTCGTCCTTATTTTTCAGTTGTTGATGACAACCAAGCGCTAGATAAAATTGAAGTTAGATGCGATATGAAATTTACTAGAATGCCGGTGCATAATAGGGTCGTGTTGAATATCCCCGAAGCGTGGGGAAATTGCGGTTTGACTTTGTATGGTAAAGAAGGAAGCCAGTTTTTAATCTCAGAGTTTAAGTCTACACCTGAGGCTTAATCACTAATAAATGTGGTAAAAGGATTTATTAATGTGTAGTAGCTCAGACTTGATCTGACAGTTACCCGAATTTTAGGGTGCCAGTGTCAGTTTATATTTGAGCTAAATTCT